>JACMKH010000194.1 GCA_014380205.1 Sphingomonadaceae bacterium | reverse complement strand
TGGCGAGCATCGCGCGGCGCGCGCCACGTCCCAAGGCGAGCAGCCAGCCGCGCCAGTCGGCCGCGGCGATGCCTCGGCGGCCCTCCGCATAGATCGCGGCGGCCATCAGGCTGATCAGCTCGGCGCGATCGCCGACATGCCAGTAGAGCGCGGGCGTCTGCACGCCCAGCCGGGGCGCGAGCCGGCGCAGGCTGAAATTGTCGAGTCCGTCCGCGTCGAGCAGCGCGAAGGCCTCGGCGACGATGCGATCGCGGTCGAGCTTCATGCGCCTTCCTTCGGCGCGGGGGGCGCTGTTGACAACCGCCCGCTCGTCGATTACTTAACACCGTTAAGGAACCAATGGAGGGAAGGATGACGCACGTCCGCAACGTCTGGTATGTCGCGGCCTGGGAGCAGGACCTGCCCGAGGCCCAGCCGTTCGCGATCACGATCCTCGACGAGCCGATCGTCGTGTACCGCTCCGAGGGGCGGCTCGTCGCGCTCGAGGACCGCTGCGTTCATCGCATGGCCCCGCTCTCGCTCGGTCGCTGCGAGGGTGCGCGGCTGCGCTGCATGTATCACGGGCTGCTGTTCGATCCCGACGGCAAGGTCGTCGAGATTCCGGGGCAGGAGCTGATTCCGGCGCAGGCGCGCGTGCGGAGCTATCCCGTGGTCGAGAAGCACAGCTGGATCTGGGTGTGGATGGGCGATCCGGCGCGCGCCGATGAGGCGCTGATCCCGCCTGCGGTCGGCTCCGACGATACCGACTGGTTTTTGGGCTGCGGCCAGCTCGATTATGCCGCGTCGGCCGAGCTGATCCACGACAATCTCTGCGATTTCAGCCACCTCTCGTTCGTTCACGCCAACAGCTTCGGCGCGACCGAGGATTGGGCGCACACCCGGCCCAGGGTGACGCCGCTGGCGCGCGGGGTGCGCTTCGAGCGCTGGGTGCCCGCGCAGAAGGGGATGCGGGCGCGCGAGGCGGCCGAGCCCGTCGACGCCTGGTCGGCCTATGACTATCTCGTTCCGGGCGTGCTGCTGATGAAGAGCGCGAGCTATCCGGGTGGGACCGCGGAGCGGCTCGGTTTCGCGCCGCCGCCGCCCGATCTCGAGGGCGCGAGCGGGGTGACCTTCACCAGCCAGGCGGTGACCGCGATGACCGCGAAGACCGCGCGCTATTTCTTCTCCTGGGGGCCGCACCGTGACCATGGCGACGAAGCCCTGCGCGATATGCTGATGGGGATCGCGGGCCAGGCGTTCGGCGAGGACAAGGCGATGATCGAGGCGCAACAGCGCGTGATCGACGCGACCCCGAACCCGCGCGTGATGCCGACCAGCGCCGACAAGGGGGTGACGCTGTATCAGCGGCTGGTTGAGCGGCTGGCGCGCGAGGAAGCGGGAGAGGGAAGGGCGGCGGCGTAAGTCCTCGCGTTCCGAGAAGGATCTCTACGCGGCCTTCGCCCGCTCGAGCTCCGCCTTGGGCACCCACCAGCCGTGGACCTGGGGCTTGAGGCGCTCGGGGAGCTTGACCTTGGCGACCGGCGGCGCGGCGATGTCGCGCGCGTCGAGTATCCAGACCTCCGAGCTGTAGGTGTCGGGGCCGTCCATCCGGTCGATGGTGGCGATCAGCCAGCCCTTTTGGCCCTCCATGGTGGCGGGGACGTGGACGGGCTCGTGGATCGCGTGGAGCGGCGGCATCGTCAGCATCCCGACGGGCCCGCGCGCGGGATCGATCGCGACGAGCGCGTTGAACGCGATCCCGACGGGCCCGCCCATCAGGGGCATGCCGCCGGCCATGTTCATCGTCGGATACCAGGCGAGGTCGTAGGGCCGGCCCTGATCCTTGTCGCGGACGCGCGGCAGATCGCCGGGCGGGCCGATCTCGCGCGATTCGATCTCCTCTCCGTCCGAGTCCATGTCGACCGTCCAGCGCGTGAGACCGCCGGTGATCGAGGGGAGCGGGATGTCGAGCCCCGAATCCTCGCGGATGAAGCCGAACGCATTGGTCGAGGAGAGGCACATGTCGATGTGGAGCTTGCCGCCCTCGTCGAACGCGTTGAGGATATGATAGGCCGAAACACCCGCGGGGCCCTTGAACCAGCGCATCGCCGAAACGTCGCCGTGGCGCGGAAGCACGCCGAGCCACGATTCGCGCTCCTGCTCATGGACCCAGTGCGGCCCTCCCGTCTTGAGGCGCTCCACGTCCGCCGTGGTCGGAAAGATCGGAAAAATCGCGTATTTTTCGCTGATCGCGAAATCGTGGATCATCGCGCAATAGGGCGTCTCGAACCATTGCTCGTAGACGAGCTCGCCAGCCGCGTCGGCGATGCAATAGGCGACGTCGCGGCTGCAAATCCCGCCCGCCTCATAGCCGAAGAAGAACATCTCCCTGGTCTCGGGATCGATGCGGACGTGCGCGGTCATCGTCTGCGACCGGAGCGCGCCGTGCCAGTCCCAGCTGCCCCGCGTGTCGAGCGTTTCGGGGTCGATCTCGTACGCGCGGCCGTCCTCCTTGGTCATGTAGAGCCGGCCCGCGTGCCAGACGGGGGTGGTGTTGGCGACGGTGCGATCGACGCCCTCGACCGAGGAATCGTCGGTGAAGGGATTGCGGTAGCGGCCGAACAGCGACTTGCCGGCCTGTTGCTCGGCGAGCCATCGCGCGGTCCGGACGTAGCGGACGTCGTGATCGACCTTGCCGCCGCGAAAGCGGATGCGGCTGATCATCCCGTCGGCCGAGAGCACGACATCGTTGTCGTGGAGCGGCGCGTGCTGGGGATCGGGCACCGCGCGAAAGAAATCGCCCTCAATCTCGGCGGGAATGCGCCCCTCGACCTTGAGATCGTGATGGCTCGCCTCGCGGCTGATCGGCTCGTTGAGCCCCATGAACTGCGCGGTGCGGGGGAAGGCGGACATGGCGGGCGGCTCCGGAGGGGGCGGAATTTGTAACAAATGGTAACATTTCACGGCTGCGAATTCAAGCGGGAAGAGGAGCGGAAGATGACAAAGATGACGGCCATGTGGACCCGCACGCGTGGGCTAAGTTGAGACAGTTGAGACCTGCTAAAAGCCCCGCGCCGGTCCGGCAGGGCGCCAAACTTCGCAAAGTTCATGGCTGGGAGCGGATTTGGAGGCGCCTTTTGAGGCAGTGGCACAGGAAGGTCGCGACGGAGATTATCCGCGAGAGGCAGTTTGCTTTCACGGAGTAGGTTCGCGCGGAGGCGCGGAGCCGCGGAGGTGACGTTGTCGGCCGGGCGGGGCAGCCATGCGCCGAGCCTGACTCGCGATTTCCTACTTTGCAAGCGATATTCTCACGTTCTGTTCTCAAAACGAGAAGGCGCCTCGGCGAGGAAAATCCACTCGACGCGGATCAAGTCAAATGAGCGGTCGAGTTAGAATTCCGCAGCGCTTTACCGCTCGATTCTCAGGGCGGCCCGGATGTCGCGCCAGTCGATGAGCTTGAAGTTCTGGCTCATGCCTTCGTTCTCGTCGTCCTGCACCACAACGAGGCCCTCAGGCCAGTCGCCGACCGGGCCGCCGCGCGCGTCGAGCCCGTCGGTGCCGGTGACGGCGTCGATTCCCCCGGCCGCGGTGACCGAGAAGCGTCCGCGCCAGACGGGCTCGGCGCCGTCGATTCGCCAGACCGCGAAGGCGCTGTCGCCCTGGCTGGAGACGAGCAGGTAGCGCGCGGCGCCGTCGGCGATCAGCGTGACGCCCTCGACATCGGCGACGAGGCGGCCATTGCCGACCAGCTCGACCAGAACGCGATTCTGCGGCGCGCCGAGCTCGTAGCGCCAGAGGCCCCGCGCCTCCTCGCCGACGTAGAAATAGCCGCCCGTCTCGTCGACGACGCAGCCTTCCGACTGCGAGCCGATCGCGAAGCGCGCGATCTCGCGCCCACCGGCGCCCTCATTTTCGACGGCATAGACGCGCGCCTCGCCGTCCTTGCCGATCAGCACGGCGTGGTGCTCATTTCCCGCGCGGCCCATGCAGAAGCCGTAAGGCTCGGCGACGTCCGAGGCGATGAACCCCGCGGCGCGGATCGCGTTGGCGGGATCGGTCGAAGCCGGATCGAAGAGATAAAGCGCCACGCCCATGCGGCCGCGGTCGCTCGCCCCGATCAGCACGTGCGGCCGGCCGCCGACCATGAACCCCTCGCGCAGATCGACATTGTTGAGCAGGCCGTCGGCTATGAACTGGAGCTGGTTGCCTTCCAGCCCGTAAATGTAGAGGCCGGCCTGCTTGTCGGTCCCCGCGATGAAGCCGGCGATGCTCGCGCCGGCGAGCATCGCGCGCCTCCCCGGCGGTGCGGCCCAGATCGCGGGATCGTCGGCGGCGTCGGCGTTGAGCGTCGCGACGGCCACGGTCTCCCCTACCGGCGGCACGGCTATGGCGGGAATCACCGGCGCGGCGACGGCGGGCACGGGGGCGGCGGCGCTGGGCGGCGCGACGGTCGCTGTCGGCGCGCAGCCCGCGCACGCGAGCAACGCCGTCGCGACCGTCACGGAACGGCAATGATGCCGCAAGATTGAAGTCATCCATCCCCCCTACGCCTAAGCTGGGTGAGCGGTAGCGCGCGATTCAAACAAGATTGTTACATTCAGGGGCCAAGCATGAAATCGAAGCACGCCGCGCTGGCGGGAAGCGCGCTCGCCGCGCTGATC
>JACMKH010000193.1 GCA_014380205.1 Sphingomonadaceae bacterium | reverse complement strand
GATCGCCGAGGCGCATCGGACCACGCCGCGCGCCTGGCTCACATTGAGTCTCACCTTGCGCCAGGAAGGCGAGCTCGATCTCGCCGAGGCCGCGCTCGAGCGCGCGCTCGCGCTAATGCCCGGCGAGCCCAAAGCGCTCCGCGCCCGCGCCCAGCTCGCCTTCGACCGCGGGCGCGTTTCGTCGCATCTGTTCGCCGAAGCGCGCGCAGCCGCTTCAGGCGATCGCGAGCTCTGCCTCAGCGAAGCCGCGGCGTTGCAGCAGGAGGGGCGGGCCGAAGCGGCGGAGAATCTTCTCGAGGAGCTGGTGCGCGCCGATCCTGCCTCGCAACCCGGCCACTACATGCTCGCGCACATTCGATGGCAGGGCGGCGGGGGGGCGGAGTTCGCCCGCAGCTATCGCGATGCGCTTCGTCAGCGACCCGGAGACGCGGCTCTCTGGACCAGCCTCGCCACCATCACCCAACGCGCGCTCGGCGAGCAGCGCGCACTGGCCGTGATCGCGGATGCCCGGGCGGCGGCGGGCGACAACGCAGTCTTCGACAACGCCGAAGCCAACATCTTTTGCGAACTTGGCGAGCTTGATCGCGCGCGGCCGTTTTTCGAGCGCTCGGGTCGAGCTGACGATGTCGGTCTGGAGCTGGCGACCATCCGCTTTCTGCTTCGCGATGGCGGATTCGAAGAGGCGGCGCGGCGCGGGCTCGCGCTCGTCGAGCGCGGCTCTGGCAATCACGCCTGGCCCTATGTCTCGGCGGCGTGGCGCAAGTCGGGCGATCCGCGCTGGGGATGGCTCGAGGGCGACCGCGATTTCGCGCAGATGTTCGATCTCGCGGCGCTCGCGCCCGAGCTTCCGGCGCTCGCCGAGCGGCTGCGCGCGCTCCATCGCTGGAAGGTGCACCCGTTCGAGCAGTCGCTGCGCGGCGGCACGCAGACCGATAATATCCTGTTCTCGCGCGCCGAACCCGAAATCCGCGCGCTCGTCGGTCACATTCGCGAAGAGGTGCGCGCCTATATCGACGGTCTGCCGCCCCCCGAGCCCGGACATCCCGTGCTCGATCGTTCGCGCGAAGGCTTTCGCTTCACCGGCTCATGGTCGGTCCGGCTCACCGGAGCGGGCTTTCACGTCAGCCATATCCACAGCCATGGCTGGATCAGCTCGGCGCTCTATGTCTCGCTGCCCGACGCGATCGGCGACGGGGAGCGCAGCCGCGACGGCTGGCTTGTTCTCGGCGAGCCCGATCCCGCGCTTGGCCTCGAGCTGCCGCCGCTGCGCTATGTGCGGCCCGAGCCCGCGCGGCTCGTCCTTTTCCCCTCGATCATGTGGCACGGCACGCGGCCGTTCGCGGCGGGGGAGCGGCTGACGGTCGCGTTCGACGTCGCGCCCGGCTAAACGCCGGCTGCGCAAACGAACAGGGGGCGGGAAGGCCGAAGCCTTCCCGCCCCCCGATCTGACCGGCTACAAGCCTAGAACTCGAACGCGCCGCGAACGAAGACGTAACGCCCGACCGGATCGTATTGGCCCGGGAAGGTGTTGCCGTTGCCGGCCGTGCCGAGGAACGCGCCGCCGATGGTCGGCGGGTTGGTGTCGAACACGTTGTTGACGCCGGCGGTGAGCGAGAAGTTGTCGGTGAAGTCGTACGACCCCGAGACGTCGAACCAGTGGAAGGCCTTTATCGAATCGTCGACGGTGGCGACAGTCGATGCGCCCGGCTCGATCTCCACGCTTCCGAAGTAGCGCCAGCGCGTCGTGACGCCCCAGCCGCTATCCGAGGTATAGCCCAGGCTCACGCGGTGGCGATATTCGGGAACCGGCCCCCCCCACTGCGTAGTGCAGGTCGGACCATAGAAGCCGACGCAATCGAGGCCGTTGGAAGAGGCAAACGCTTCGAGGAGATACGTGCCCGTGATGTTGGCGAACAGGCTGCCGGCTCCCACCGGGAAGCGATATCCGAGGCCGAAGTCGATGCCCTCGGTGCTCAGGTCACCGATATTCAGCTGGAGATTCTGGATGAAGCCCGTCTGTCCGAGCCACAGCGTGCCGCCCACGCCGCGCTGCACGTTCGAGCAGAGGAGTGCATCGCCGCTATTAAGGCACCCATCGAAAATTGCCTGTGCGCCCAATCCCTGAATGGCGCCGCCGATCTCGATGAGGAAATAGTCCACCGTCGCTGTGAATCCGGGAAGACCGAAGTCGCTGGCGTCGACGACCATACCCACGGTGTAGGTATCCGCCTTCTCCGGGTCGAGATTGGGGTTGCCGCCAGTCAGCTGGTTGTACTGATCGGCCGGGTTGGGGGCGATATTACCGTATTGCGCGGCGGTCACGCCCGTGTTCGCGCACGCGGCGGCCGACGCCTCGGGATTCTCACCCGCGCAACGATCGATGCCGTTGAACAGACCGATTTGCTGCGGCGAGAACAGCTCGACGATATTCGGCGCACGAACCGCGCGGTTGTAGATGCCGCGGAAGCTCACCCCCGGGACGGGCTCGATCGTGAGGCCGCCCTTGTAGGTGTGGGCGCCGCCGGTCGTCGTGTAGTCCGAGTAACGATAGCCCGCCTGCAGCTCGATGCCGCCGCCGTTGCCGAACTCTACCAGCGGCGCGATGATCTCGGCGAAGACCTCGCGGACCGAGAACGCGCCCTCGACCGGGACGGTCGGGCCGCCCTGACCGGCGAGACCGCCGATTTCGAACAGCGAGTCCGGATTGAGATCGTAGAGCTCCTTGCGATATTCGACGCCGACCACGACACCCACCGGATTGGAATGCCATAGGTTGCCGATCGAGCCGGTGATGAAGCCCGAGGCGACATACTGCTTGATCGAGGCGTCCATTAGCGCCGGAACGGTGATGAAGTCCGCCTGCTCGGCGGTCACGCCGCCAATCTCGAAGACGTTTAGCGGAATGCAGCCGTTGCTCTGATCGCGGCAGACGATGTTGCCGTTTGCATCGACCACCGCGTCGAGCGCCTGGTCGACGTTCGGGATCGAGACGTCATTGATGTAACGCTGCCCATAGATCGTCTCGCCGCGCTGGAGATAGGCGTCGTAGCTCCAGTTCTCGCTGATCGAGCCGCGCACGCCGAGCACCTCGCGGTGTGTGGTGTGACGCAGGATGCTTGTGCGCGGGCCGGCCTCGACGAGGCGCTTGCCCGTGTAGAAATACGTCAGCTCCTGATCGTCCGAGGTGCACCCGAGCTGGGCGTACTGGAGGTCGTTGATCAGCGGATGGCCGCAGGTCGGGAAGAAGGTGTTGGCGAAGAAGGTGCCCGAGGCCGCAATCTGGGCGTCCGAGCGGTCGTCCATGAACATGAACTCGGTATAGGGCACGACCGACGGGCTGATCTCATATTCGGCGAAGAACCCGCCCACATAGCGCTTGTCGGGGCGCTGGAAAAAGTTGGTCGGGTTGAAGTTGTATGCATCTCTCGCCGAGACGTAGGGGCGGAAGCCGCCCGTCGTTGGATCGATCGTGAACTGCGCGCCCCCATTGAACGGCGTCGATCCGTCGTTGAACAGGAAGAAAGTGCCTGCGACGGTGGTGCTCGATCCAGAGCAGATATAGCCCGACGGGTCGGTGGCGCTGAACGCCAGCGCGCACGCGCTGTAGTCGCGCGTGTCCTGGGTAATCGCGTCTATTTGACGATAGCCGAGATAGCCGGTGACGTGGCCGCGGCCGTCGTCGAAGCCCGCCCCGATCACGACGTTGGCGTCATAGCCCCAGCCGTCGACCGGCGTGCCGTTGGGCGAGATGAAGCCGCGGCGGTTGAGCAGGTCCTGAATGACGTCGTCGTCGTTGTTGTGCTGGTAGAAGCTCGCCTGGGCGTCGGCGCGGATGCCCTCGAAATCGCGATCCATGATGAAGTTGACGACGCCCGAGACGGCGTCGGCGCCATAGACCGCCGAGGCGCCGCCGGTGACGACGTCGACGCGCTCGATCAGCGAGGCGGGAATCTGGTTGATGTCGGCGGTGACCGCGAACGGATCGCCCGGCTGGAGCCGGCGGCCGTCGACGAGGACGAGGGTGCGGATCGCGCCGAGGCCGCGAAGGTCGACCGTCGCCGTGCCGGTGCCGCCGTTCGAGATGAACGCGGTCTGCGAAGCGAACACCTGGGGCAGCGCGTTGAGCAGGTCTTCCGCGCGGGTCGTGCCCGTGGCGGCGATATCCTGCGCGCCGACCACGGTGACCGGCGAGACGCTCTCGAGGTCCGGCCGCTGGATGCGCGTGCCGGTGACGACGATCGGGCCCGAACTGGCTTCCTCGGTGGACTGAGGATCTTCTTGCGCATAGGCCGGAGTGGTGGCGAGCGCGAGGCCGATCGCGGCGGTGGCGACGCCCGTGGCGAGCTTCGAGCGAGTCGTGAAGGAGGTCGATTTGATCACTTTCCAGTCCCTTATTCTGGAGTGGCACGGCCGCGATTGCGGTCCGAAATTCTCAACCCTGCGGGAGGAAGACGCGCGTCGGGCGCACCGGCCCCCCTTTCAGGCCTGCGCCGCCAATGCCGCATCGGGCTGTCAACTGTAAAGCCAAGCTTAAGGCGGGGGCGCATCTTGCGGCGCGGCTGTCGCACAAATGCAACAGTGGCGGAGCGCGGGCCAATCGTGTCAGAAGGCTCGCGATTCGCTTCCGGAGGACACCGACCGATGCACCGCGCCCCGATGCTCGCCGCCGCGTTCGCGCTCGCCGCCGCGCCATTCGCCGCGCGTGCGCAGGAGACGCCGCCCGCCACGCCCGAGATTTTTCGCAACCTGCTGAATTGCCGAAGCATCGCCGACGACGCCCAGCGCCTCGTCTGTTTCGACCAACAGGCCGCCGCGGTCGCCGCCGCCGAGCAGAGCCGCGAGATCGTGGTCTATGATCGCGGCGACATCGAGGAGGCGCAGCGCGACCTGTTCGGGCTGCAGGTTCCCCAGATTCGCCTGCTCGGCGAAGCCGACGAGCAGCTCGACCGGATCGAGACCACGATCACCGACGTTTCGGGCGGCGGCTATCGGCCGTGGGTGCTGCGGCTCGCCGACGGCACGCTCTGGGTCCAGATCGACAGCGAGCAATTGTCGCGCGACCCGCGCGCGGGCCACACCATCGTGGTCGAGCGCGCCGCGCTGGGAAGCTTCCGCGCCGAGATCAACAACATGCGCCCGATCCGCGTGCGGCGCGAGGAATAGGCTACATCGCGTTGGGCATCGACCCCGCGAGCAATTGCGGGTCGATCCGCGCCGCGCCCCATTTCATGCTCCAGTGGAGATGCGGCCCAGTCGCGCGCCCGCTCTGCCCGATCGCCCCGATCCGCTGGCCGCGGCTGACGCGCTCGCCCTCGCGCACCTCGATCCGCGAGAGGTGGAGGAAGGCGCTGTTGAGCCCCATGCCGTGGTCGATCATCAAGAGATGCCCCTCGAGCGTGAAGGGCGTCTCGGCGGCGAGGATGACGACGCCATCGGCGGGCGCGACGATCGGCGTTCCCGCCGGCCGCGCGACATCGACTCCGCTGTGATAGCTCCCCGGCTCGCCGCGATAGACGCGCTGCGATCCGAACACCCCGCTGATCCGCCCGGTGACCGGCCACAGAAAGCGCTGGCGCCAGCCTTCGCTCGCGTGGCGCGTCGCGCGCGCCGCGTTGATCCGCGCGAGCTCGGGGCGGCGACGCTCGAGGAAGCCTGCAGAAGGCGCGCTCCCCGTCGGCGAGGCGTTGACGTGCTCGATTCGCCAGTTTCCGGGGGCGACCGCGATCGTCCGGGCGACCTCGCGCCCGTCGGCGAGGCGCGCGCTGAGCTGGGCGCCAGCGCCATGGTCGCGGTCGAAGGCGATCACGAAACGCCCGTCGGGCGCGATCTCGACCGGCGCGCCGTTGAGCGTGAGCGCGGCGGTTCCACCCGGCGCGGTTCCGCGCACCAGACCGCCTTGGCGGAACGCGCCTTCGAGCCCGAAGTCGTCGCCTTGCTGTGCGACCGCCGCGCCGGCAATCAGCGCGCAGGCGATCGCGAACGCGCGCAGCCTCACCGCCCGCGCGTCTCCGCCTCGACCGCGATCTCGGCGCTCGCATAGGGCTCCTGCCGCGCGACGCTCCAGTAGCGCAGATGCTCGAGCGGGATGCGCTCGCCGCTCACCGCGCAGATCACGTGATCGCCTTGGCCGAGCACGCGATAGGCGTTGGCCATGTAATGGAGCCGGGCGGGGCGGCCGCGCGAGAGCAGCATGGTCTGGCCTTTGATCTCAGTCGAACAGTGAGGGCTGCGGACCCTTGGGAGGAGAATAGGCCGGCTTGCCCGCGCCCTCAACCCGCGCGTCGATCGCGCCGTCGGCGAAGTGCAAGGTCAGCGCCTTCGCCGCCGCCGCGGCCGCCCTGCTCGTGACTGTTCCGCCGGCTCGGGCAGAGACGCGCGCATAGCCGCGCGTGAGCGGCCGGTCGGGGTGGAGTTGGTCGAGCAGCCGCGCGAG
>JACMKH010000021.1 GCA_014380205.1 Sphingomonadaceae bacterium | reverse complement strand
TCCCCGCTGCCACGCCCGCCGCGACGCCTGTCGGGCTGTCCTCGATCACGAGCGCGCGCTCGGGCGCGGCGCCGAGCGCGCGCGCGACGTGCAGATAGATGTCGGGATGCGGTTTTCCGCGCGCGATCCCCGCCGCGCTGTAGACGTGATCGCCGAAGTGATGATCGAGCCCGAAGCGGACGAGACAGGCGTCGAGCCATTCGACCGCGCTCGACGAGGCGATCGCGCGGGCACGGTGCGCATGCGCGGCGAGGAAGGGCCCAACGCCCTCGATTGCGGCGACCTCGACGCTCAGCCGCGCGACCGCGTCGTCGACCAGCGCGACGAGAAAATCCTCCGGCACCGCGCGCCCGAGCCGCGCCTCGATCAGCGGCAGGCAATCGCTCCAGCGCCGCCCGCAATAATGATCGAGCGCGTCCTCGAGCGTGTGCGGGCTGCCGAGCCCGGTCAGCGCCTCGGCGAGCGCAATGTTGGCGACGAGCTCGCTGTCGGCGATCACGCCATCGAAATCGAAGATAATGGCGTCGAATTTCACGACGCTCAGATCACGCCGGTCAGCCACAGCACGAGCGCGACGATCGCGCCCGTGAGCAACAGCGATCCGGCGAGGCAGACGAGCACCAACCGGACGATCCAGCCCGTCGTCCCCTTGGGCGGCGGCGGAGTATCGCCCTCGCCCGTCCAACGGGTGCGGTGCCAGCTCCGCCTGCCGCAGCGGAAGCATTTGAGCAAATTGCGCTGGTTTCCCACCGCACGATAGCGGATCCCGCCCATCTCCCAGATCGACCGTTCAGCTCCGCATTTGAGGCATTCGACGATCCACAGCCGCGATTGTGCCTCGACGTCGCTGATCACGCCTGACGGCGCGCCCCGCGTCGCAAGCCGCTGCACCCAGCTCATCCGATGATCGCTCATCGCCCCTCCCTTCCCGATTCGCGGGCGCCAAACAGCGCCGTCCCGACGCGGACATGCGTCGCGTCGATCATCACCGCGCTCTCATAATCGCCCGACATGCCCATGCTCAGCCCGGCGACGCCATGCCGCCGCGCGAGCTTGGCGAGCAGTGCGAAATAGGGCGCGGGCTCGGTTTCGGCGGGCGGAAGGCACATCAGCCCCGCGATCGCGAGCCCCGCCTCCTCCGCGCCCGCAAGCAGATCGGGGAGCGCGCCGATCGCGCAGCCGCCCTTTTGCGGCTCGTCGCCGATGTTGACCTGGACGAACAGCTCGGGCGCGCGGCCACTCTTCTCGATCGCGCGCGCGAGCGCGTCGACGAGCGAGGGGCGGTCGACCGAATGGATCGCGTCGAACAGCGCCACCGCCTCCTCGGCCTTGTTGGACTGGAGCCGGCCGACGAGATGGAGGCGAATAGCGGGAAAGGCGGCGCGCAAAGGCGGCCATTTCTCCGTCGCCTCCTGCACGCGATTCTCGCCGAACCCGCGCTGCCCCGCCTCGATCAACGGCCGGATCGCCTCGGGCCCCTGTGTCTTTGAGACCGCGATCAGCGTGACCTCCCCAGGGCCCCGCCCCGCCTTGGCGGCGGCGCGCGCGATGCGTGCCTTGACCGTGTCGAGCCGCTCGCCCGCGCTCGCCTCGTCTTCGCCCGGCGCCATGCGCGCTGCTATAGGCGCGCGCGTGTCAGCCCGCCAACCTCCCCATCGCCGCAGGCTCCCCCGGCTGTGGCTGATGACCGACGAGCGCCAGGGCGACATGGTTCTCGAGACGATAAGCCGCCTGCCGCGAGGCGCCGGGATCGTGTTCCGCCATCACGCGACGCCGTGGCGCGAGCGGCGCGCGCTGTTCGAGCGCGTCCGCCGCATCGCGCGCCGACGTGGGCTGACGCTCATCGTCGCGGGTCATGCGCGGCTGGCGCGGCGACTGCGCGCCGAAGGCTTCCACGAGCGATCGGCGCGGATCGGCCCGCGCGGCCTAATCCGCAGCGTCGCGGTTCATGATGCGCGGGAAATGATCCTCGCCCGTCGCGCGCGCGCCGATCTGGTCTTCGTCTCGCCGGTCTTCCCGACGCGCTCGCATCCCGGTGCGGAGGCATTGGGCCGGGTTCGCTTCGGATTGCTCGTGAGGCGTTCGCCAATCCCCGTCATCGCGCTCGGCGGCGTCGATGCGCGGCGCGCGCGATCACTCATGCCATTCGGCATTCACGGCTGGGCCGCGATCGATGCCTGGTCGGATAGCTAGGGAAGCACCCTTCGACAAGCTCAGGGTGAGCGGAAGTGGATGCGTAGGCCCGCTAAAAGCGGAACGCGGTCCCGACATAGACCGCCTGGCTGTCGCGGCGCTGGTCCTCGACCGGCTGGAGGCGGTCGCGCTCGCGCTGGTAGCGCAGGCCGCCGGTGATATCGATGTTGCGCGCGATCGAATAGGAGCCGCCGACGTCGAGCGCGACGCGCTCCTCGTTGCCGACGATGCGCGGCGCGGGCTCGGTCGGCCGGTCGGCCGAGACGCGGACGCCCGCGGTGACATCCAGATTGCGAGTCAGCGAATAGCTGCCGCCGACGTCGATCGAATAGCTCGGCTTGTCGCCAATCAGCGCCGGGGTGTTGCTGGTCAGCGGCCGATCCGCGACC
>JACMKH010000192.1 GCA_014380205.1 Sphingomonadaceae bacterium | reverse complement strand
GTGGAGAAGCGCAAGGGCTCCGGCGTGGCCGTGCTCCCCGGCAAGCTGACCGACTGCGAGAGCCGCGACCTGCTGTTCAACGAAGTCTTCCTGGTCGAAGGCGACAGCGCCGGCGGCAGCGCGAAGCAGGCACGCAATCGCAAGACCCAGGCGATCCTTCCCATCCGCGGCAAGATTTTGAACGTCGCCTCGGCGACCATGGCCAAGATCGGCGCGAACAGCGAGATCGCCGACCTCATCCAGGCGCTCGGCTGCGGGACGCGCGAGCGCTGCGATCCCGCGATTCTGCGCTACGACCGCGTTATCATCATGACCGACGCCGATGTCGACGGCGCGCATATCGCAACGCTGCTGATGACCTTCTTCTTCCAGGAAATGGCCGAGATCGTGAAGGACGGGCGGCTCTATCTTGCCCAGCCGCCGCTCTACCGGCTGACCGCCGGCGGCAAGAGCGTCTACGCGAGGGACGACGCCGAGCGCACGGCGATCGAGGCCGGCGAGCTCAAGGGCAGGAAGGTCGAGGTTTCGCGCTTCAAGGGGCTCGGCGAAATGAACCCCGCGCAGCTCCGCGAGACCACGATGAGCCCCGCGACGCGCACCTTGATCCGGATCACGCTGCCGCGCGAGTACGAGCAGCGCGCGAGCGTCAAGGATCTGGTCGACCGGCTGATGGGGACCAACCCCGCGCACCGCTTCGCCTTCATCCAGGCCAACGCCGCCCAGCTCGACGAGGAAATGCTCGACGCCTAGACCATGATTCAGCGCGTTAACCGGATGTTTGCGCCCCCTCGCATAATTGCTTCCCGTCATCGGGGAGATCGAGCGATGGAAACGGCGGGATTTGGTCGCAAGGGGGCTTCGGCGGGCGGAAGCGCGCCGCGCCAGGCGCAGGCGTTCGGAGGACGTCCTGCGCCCTCCACCGCGCCTGCGATTTCACACGAGGACACCGAGATGGCGCGGCGGCGCGAGGCGTTTCTCGCTTCGGAGCGGCAGCGCGTGGGCGCTCCCGCCGAGCTCGAAGCGAATCGCGGCGCGGCGACAATCGCACCTTCGGTCGGCAACATCTACGCGCGCTCGAAATCGATGACGATGGCGTATTTGATATGGTTTCTGCTCGGCCAGACGGGAGCGCACCGCTTCTATCTCGGGCGGATGACGAGCGGGGCGATCCAGCTCGGCCTGTGGGTGGTCAACATCACGCTGATGCTCTCGATGAATCCGCTGTCGATATTTGGCCTGATCGTGGCCGGCATCTGGGTCATTGGCGACGCCTTCCTGATCCCGGGAATGGTGCGCGAAACCAATGGCGCGCTGAGGCCCTCGCAGGTGGCACAAGCCTTCGCCTGACGTGGCGATCGCCCGCGCGCTACAGGCTCTGCTTGCGGGCGTCCTGCTGATGATCGCGGCGCCCGCGACCGCGCAAGGGGCGCCGGTCTCGCCCCAGCTTCAGGCGCGGGCGGGCGAGATGGTCGCGTTCCTCAACGGGGCGCCGGTCCCGGACCGATATTTCAGCGCGGGCTTCCTCGCCGAGATTCCCGTCGCGCGCGTCGCATCGCTCGGCGAGCAGCTTCGCGCCGAGCATGGCGCGGTCGAAAGCATTTCGATCGCACCCGACGGCGCATCCGCGGGCACGGTCACGCTCGAATATGAGCGCGCGACCGCGACCGCGCATCTCGTGCTCGAGCCCGCGCCGCCGCATCGCGTCACCGGGCTGCTGATTTCGGACGTGGCGGTGCGTGGCGACAGCTTCGCGGCGCTCGCCGAGGATTTCGCGGCGCTTCCCGGCCGCGCGGGTTTTGTTGTCGCACGGGTCGGCGAGGGCGGCCCGACGCCAATCGCGGCGCACAACGCCGACACGCCGCTCGCGATCGGATCGGGCTTCAAGCTTTACGTGCTCGCCGAGGCGGCGCGGCAGGTCGCGGCGGGCGAGCGGCGGTGGGATGAGGTGATCGCGCTCGGCCCCGCCTCGCGACCCTCGGGCGTGACGCAGGATTGGCCAGCGGGATCGCCCTTGACGCTTCACAGCCTCGCCGCGCTGATGATCTCGATCAGCGACAACACCGCGACCGACACGCTGATGAGCGTGCTTGGCCGCAATGCCATCGACCGGATAGTCGCGATCGCGGGGCATGCCGATCCCGCGCGCGCTGTGCCCCTCCTAACCACGCGCGAGGCGTTCGCGCTCAAGGCCCCGGCCAACGCCGATCTGCGCAACCTCTGGACGGCGGCGGACGCCGAGGCGCGGCGCGCGCTGCTCCGCGATCACGCCGAGCGGCTCACGCCCACCGCGCCCTCGCTCGCCGAGATGGGCGGCGCGCCCGCGGCGATCGACAGCGTCGAATGGTTCGCCTCCCCCGCAGACCTGGCGCGCGCGCTCGACTGGCTGCGGCGCGAAGGCGGCGAGACCGCGCTCGCCATCCTCGCGATCAACCGCGGCGCGGCCGGCGAGGCGGTGTCGCGCTGGCGCTATCTCGGGTTCAAGGGCGGATCTGAGATCGGGGTGATCTCGGCGAGCTATCTGATCGAGGACGAGGCGGGCGCGTGGTTCGCGCTAAGCGCGAGCTGGAACGATCCCGCCGCCGCGCTCGACGAGGCTCGATTTCGCGGGCTGATGATGCGCGCGCTGCGGCTGGTGGACGCCGCGCCCGCGCCTTAACCCGATATTTGCCATGCCCCGCTAAGCTTGCCCGCGATTTTGGCCTGGAGATCAATGGTGCCGGCAGCAGCATTCGGCCGCAGGGGCGTGACCGACGAGAGCATCGCAAGGCGGCGTCTGGCGCTTGTGGGCGAGGCGCGCGAAGCGCCCGCGCCGCCACGCCATCCCCCTCGCCTCGCCGAGACCTCGGCGACCGTCGCCCCGGCGAGCGCGCATCGGCGCAAGTCGATGCTTGTCGCCTATTTCTGCTGGCTGGCGCTCGGCCTCGTCAGCGGTCACCGTTTCTACCTGGGCCACCCGGTTACCGCGATTTGCCAGGCGCTGCTCTGGTCGGCGAGCTGGCTCGCGCTGCGCTCGGAGCTCTATCTCGCCTTCATCCCCATGATGTTCGGCTTCATCTGGATCGTCGCCGATGCCGCCGCGATCCCGGAGATGGTGAAGCGGGCGAACTGGGGCGAGGCAGCGGAGCGACTCTAACCCAGCTCCGCGATCGTCCTATCGACCAGCGCCTTGTCCGCGCCCGCGTCGTGGGTCTTCGCGATCAGCGCGCCCGCCGCCGCCGTCGCCGCGCTCGCGGCTTTCGC
>JACMKH010000191.1 GCA_014380205.1 Sphingomonadaceae bacterium | reverse complement strand
CCGCCGCCGGGCAGGACCTCGACGCGCTCGTCGCGGTGGCGGGGCGGCCGGGCTTCCGTCCGGTGCCGCTTGGGCTGTCGGCGAGCGCCCATCTCGACAATGCGATCCGGCGGCAATCCTCGCGCAACGTCGTCGGGCTGCTTCCCGGCGCGATGCGACCGGAAGAATATGTCCTGTTCACCGCGCACTGGGACCATCTCGGCCGCTGCACGCCCGACGCGACCGGCGACGACATCTGCAACGGCGCGCTCGACAACGCCACGGGCACGGCGGGGCTGGTCGCGCTCGCCGACGCCTTCGCACGCGCCGGCGCGCCCGAGCGCTCGCTGGTCTTTCTCGCGGTGACGGGCGAGGAATCGGGGCTGCTCGGCTCGGCCTATTACGCCGCCAATCCTATCTACCCGCTCGCGCAAACCGTGGGCGGGATCAACATGGACGGGCTCAACATCGTCGGCGCGACGCGCGATGTCGTCGTGGTTGGCGGCGGAAAGTCCGAGCTCGAGGATTATCTCGGCGTCGCCGCGCGCGCGCAGGCGCGCGTCATCCGGCCCGAGCCGATGCCGCAGAACGGCTATTACTACCGCTCGGACCATTTCTCGCTCGCGCGCGTCGGCGTGCCGATGCTCTACGCCGAGAGCGGCCACGACCTCGTCGAGGGGGGGCCCGCCGCGGGCCGCGTCGCCGCCGAGGACTATACCGCCAACCGCTATCACGCGCCTTCGGACGAGTTCGATCCGGGTTGGGACTGGGCGGGCGCGGTCCAGGACCTCCAGCTCTATTACATGATCGGCCGCATGCTCGCCGTCGGCGACGACTGGCCCAAATGGCGCCCCGACGCCGAATTCCGGGCTGCGCGGGAGGCCTCGCGGCCCGCCGGCGGCCAATAGCGCACAAGGAGAATTCGATGAGCCGACTGCTTGCCCTCACCCTTGCCGTATCCGCCGCGCTGGCGACGCCCGCGCTCGCACAGGAAAGCGCCGAAGCGGCCAGCGCGATCGAGATCGTGCTCGCCGAAAGCTTCCGCGACGACGACCGCGCGCGGGACCGCTGGCGCCACCCCGCCGAGACGCTCGCCTTCTTCCGCGTTGAGCCGACGATGACCGTCGCCGAATATTCGCCCGGCGGCGGCTGGTACACGCGCGTGCTCGCGCCGCTGGTCGGCCGGCAGGGGCGCTATCTCGCGGTCAACCCGGACAGCGCCGCCGAGCAGATGAACGCCGAACGGCGCGCGCGGGCGGACGCCTGGCCCACCGATTTCGCGGGCCGCGTCGAAGGCTGGACCGGGCTCCCCGCCGCGCGCGTCACGGCCTTCGAGAGCGACACCCCACCCGCCGGCGTCGCGGGAACAGTCGATCGCGTGCTGATCATCCGCAACATGCATTCGATCATCAACGACGGAAACGTCTCGACCGAACTCCGCAACCTGCGCCGGCTGCTCAGCGACGACGGGCTCGTCGGCGTCGTCCAGCACCGCGCGCCCGAGGACGACAGCTATCCCCAGGCCGACGGCGAGCGCGGCTACCTCAAGCAATCCGACATCATCGCGCTGTTCGACGCCTTCGGCTTCGCGCTCGTCGAGGCGAGCGAGATCAACGCCAACCCCGCCGACACCGCCGACTGGCCGCGCGGCGTATGGACGCTGCCGCCGACCTACACGCTCGGCGACGTCGACCGCGCGCGCTACGAGGCGATCGGCGAGAGCGACCGGATGACGCTGCTGTTCCGCAAGGCGGAGTGAGTGGCGGGCGCTACGCCGCCATCCTGTCGAGCACCGCGCCGTCGGCCCAGTTGCCGTGGAGCCCGAAGCGCAGACGCAGCGGCAGCCTGATCGTCGCGATCGGTCCCTTCGCGATGTCGAGCGCCTCGAACAGCAGCAGGTCGCTGCGCCCCTCCTCGAGCCGGTTGCAGACCTGGACGATATAGCCGTCGCCCTCGGGCGCGTCCGCCGAGCGCGGGATGAAGCAGGGCTCCTGGAGCGACGACACCGGTCCGCACCACCATTTCTGCCCCGCCCCGGTCGCGTGGTCGACCATCCCGAGGCAGTTCATCAGCATCCCCGAGGCGCTCGGCCCCTTGAGCTCGACGGGCTGGGCGGGGTCGATCACGAGCATCCAGCCGTAGCGGTATGCGCGGCCCTGATAGCGTTCGTCGATGCGCGGAAACTCGCCCATCATATTCGTGAGCCGCGTCACCGAGTCGAACGCCTCCGAGTTGGACGCCATGTCGACCGTCCAGCGCGTAAGGAAGCTCGCCGCCTCCATCGGGTTGAACGGCGCGCCATGGATGTCGGGGAAGAAGGGGAACATGTTGTTCTTCGCCTCGGGCGTGTCGAAGTGGATTTTGGTCCCCTCCTGGAACGCGTTCATGACATGGCTCGCGAAGCAGTTGTCGCGCTTGAACCAGCGGATGTCCTCGGCGGTTGCGCCCTCGCGGCGCGGCAGCACGCCGAGATAGACCGGCAAGGTCGTATCGAAGCCGAAATGCGGCAGCCCCGCCTCGAGTCGCTCCCAGCTCGACGTGCTCGGAACGACGTGGAACAGCGCGTAATCGCGCGTGATCGCGAAATCGTGCATCATCGCGTAATAGGGCAGCTCGAACCAGATCTCGCGCTTGAGCTCGCCCTCGGGGCTGATCTCGTAATAGGTCATGTCGAGCGTGAGCACGCCCTTCGAGGCGTAGCCGAAGGCGATCATGTCGCCGGTCTCGGGATCGATCTTGGGATGCGCTGTGAACGTCTCGCCGGTCATCTTGCCGTCGAAGGTGGTGTAGCCGTGGGTCTCGAGCGTGTTGGCGTCCATCACCACCGCGGGGCTGTCCTCCTTGAGCGCGTAGAGCTTGCCGCCGTGGATGAACGCGGTGGTGTTGGCGGTGCCGCGGTAGCGCCCCTTGACCGAAGGGTCGTCAGTCAGCGGATTGCGATAGGCGCCGAACAGCGCCCGCCCCGCCTCGCGCTCGAGCTTCCACTTGTCGGTGTGGACCCAGCGGTGCTTGAAGTCGCAGCGCCCGTTCCTGAAGCGGAACATCGAGATCGCGCCGTCGCCGTTGAACGCGATGTCGTCGCCGAGCAGCGGCGTGAACTGCGGATCGGGCTGGACGCGGTAGAAGGCGCCGTCGAGATCGGCAGGAATCTCGCCCTCGACCTCGAGATCGTGGATGTCGGCCTCCCAGCGCTCGGGCTTGTTGGGACCGGTAAAGGAGAAGGTCTCGGGGAAGGTCTGCATTTTTCGGGGGACATCCTGTTTGATTTTGTATGCAACGCATATAATATCGCGAGCGATTCGTCACCTCCAAAACGCATCGGAGGCGGCGGGCACAGCGGAGGAGGCTCTCATTCCAGCGTCAGCGGCCGAGACCCGCCCCGAGGCGATCGGCGAGCCCGATACGCTCGGCGCGCTCGACGGCATCGTCGGCTTCCACATCCGCCTCGCGCACAACGCGGTCTACCGCCATTTCACCGAGACCTTCACCGATCTCAACCTCACCCAGAAGCAGGTCTCGGTGCTCTGGCTGATCGAGGACAGCCACGACATCGCCCAGGCCGATCTCGGCCGCCGCCTCCAGATCGACCGCGCGACGATCATGGCGATCGTCAACCGGCTCGAGCGGCGCGGCTTCATCACGCGCGGCCGCTCGGCCTCGGACGGCCGCCGCCAGACGCTGACCCTGACCCGCGAGGGCGCCGCCGCGCTCGCCAGGGCGCGCGTCGCGATCGCCGACCACGAGCAATGGCTCAAGGCGCGCTTCAGCAAAACCGAGGTCACCGCGCTCATCGACATGCTCAAGCGCATCCACGACTGAGACGTTGTGATTCACGCGGAGGCGCGGAGACCCGTAGACCAGGCGCCCCACTGCGACAGCAGCCTTCCAACTCAAACGATGCAGCTGCATCCTTGGCCTCGCTGACGCGAGCCAGTCCCCCAAGCGAAACACCTCCGCGTCTCCGCGCCTCCGCGCGAACCCAATCTTGCTCGCCTTCGCGCCTCCGCCTGGATCATTCCCCCGCGCCCCCGCCCGCCTCGCTCCCCTCCGGTGCGGGCAAATTGGTTAGTCCGATCGGGCGCAATCGTTCCTCGAGGTTCGGAAGCACGGCGCCCATTGAATTTTCTCGGCCGCATCCCCAGATTTGCCCGACGCGTCGGCGACCATCGATTGGTGATAATTCCCAACATTTGGTGGATCGATCGCGTCATACAAAAGCCGCCGCTGTCGAGCGAGCTGGCTAAGCTCTTGGGATTGGCAGAGATATAAGAATTGGCACGCGACGTGCTGAGCGTCGTGCGACCATCGTTCAGGAGCCCAACCATGCAGACGCGACAGCCCAACCTCTTCACCCGCCACGACACCATCTTCGGCGTCTGCGAAGGCCTGGGCGAGGATCTCGGCATCCATCCCAACATCCTGCGGCTCGCCTTCCCGCTGCTGCTGTTCGTCAACCCGGTCGCGACGATCGCGGGCTATGCCGCCGCCGGCGTCGTCGTTTTCGCGACGCGCAAGCTCATTCCCAACCCGCGCCCGGCCGTCTCCACCCAGGCGACCGCGCCGCTGACGGCCGCCAACGAGGCCCAGGCCGAGGCGCTGCCGATGGCGGCGTGACGGAGGTGACGGGGACGGTCTGTTGACCGTCCCCTTCTCCGCTTGCCGCCATTGCGATCGAGCGCCCTTCCCGCACGCCGGTTAACCTCCCTCAACCCAAGGCTAACGCCGCATACACCGCGTCTTTACGGGCTTTGTATAGGGCGCGGGGCGATGGTCCGGCGCGCGCGGAAGTTGCTTCGCCGCGAGGGAGGGTGGCGAGATGGACGCGGCGGCGCTCAGCGGAAACGACGAACCGATCGCGGCGCGCATCGCGGGGCTCGTCGCGCGCGCGGGGAGCGGCGCGCATCGCTATCCTTTCGACCCGGGGCTGCGCGCGCGGGGGCCGATCTCGCCGACGCGGTGCACATGCTTTGCGCGCTCCACGGGCGCGTGCCGGGGGTG
>JACMKH010000190.1 GCA_014380205.1 Sphingomonadaceae bacterium | reverse complement strand
CCGCGCTCACCGGGCTCGGCTTCAGGCCCGGCGAGGCCTCGGCCGCCGTGCAGCGCGCGATCGAGGCCGAGGACGACGATGCCGGGCTCGACCGAATCGTCCGCGCCGCCCTGAAAATGGTTGCGCGATAGGGCGCGCTCGCCGAAACCGCGCGCGCATCAGACCCGAGGATCGACACAGAGTGGAACAACTGCGCGCCTATCTCGAGGGCCGGTTCAAGGAGATTCCGGGCTGGTGCCATCCCCAGCTCTTCCAGACCATCCAGCCGCTCGACCAGCTCCAGCGCCGCCACGGTGTCGAGGGCCCGGTCTGCGAGATCGGTGTGCTCAAGGGCAAGTTCTTCATCGCGCTGATGAAGCTCAAGCAGGCGCGGCCGCATTACGCGATCGACCTGTTCTCGCTCGAGCGCCGCGACTTCGACCAGGGCGGGCGCGGCCACCTCAACAAGTTCCGCACCAACATCAAGCGCAACGGCGGGAATCTCGACGACGTCCGCATCCTCGAGCGCGATTCCATGGAAATCACGCGCCGCGACATCGACCGCATCCTCGACGACACCGACGGCGGCTTCTCGATGTTCAGCATCGACGGAGCGCACACCGCCGAGCACACCATCCATGACGCGCGGACCGCGATGGCGCTGACCCGGCCCGGCGGGATTATCTTCGTCGACGACTATTACAACGCCAACTGGCCCGGCGTTCAGGAGGGCGTGTGCCGGCTCTATTTCATCGACAGCCCGCCGTTCGTGCCGCTGCTCGAGACGTGTAATAAGCTGGTCCTCTGCCACCGCTCCTATCACGCCGAATATCTCGATTATGTCGGCGATTTCGTGACGCGCCACTTTCCCGACAGCCGCGTCAAGCAGGTCAAGCGCTTCGGCTTCGACAATCTGACGATCACGGTCAATCAGGAGACCGGCGCCGCGCTCGCGCCCGAGGACGACGAGCCCGCGACGGCGGAGGCGGCGGCATGACCACGCGCCGCGCCGCCTGCCGCTGCGGCCGGCTCACCGCCGAGTGCCGCGGCGAGCCCGTGCGCGTCTCGGTCTGCCACTGCCTCGCCTGCCAGGCGCGCTCGGGCAGCGCCTTCGCCGCCCAGGCGCGCTGGCCCGCAGCGGATATCACGATCGCGGGCGAGGACCGCGCCTGGGAGCGGATCGCCGACAGCGGCCGCAAGGCGACCTATCATTTCTGCCCCACCTGCGGATCGACGCTCTGGTATGAGATCGAGGCGTTTCCGGGCCTGATCGCGGTCCCGATCGGCGCGTTCGGCGATCCCGATTTCCCCGCCCCCGGATTCTCGGTGTGGGAGAAGCGCAAGCACGCCTGGGTCGAGCTCGTCGGCGACATCGAGCATAGCGGGTGACGCCCGCCGCCTGACCGAATAGAGCCGAGCCGTGACCGACGCCGACCGCCTCACCACTGCCGAGCGCAAGCCGGAGGATATTGACGCCGCACTGCGCCCGCGCCGCCTCGACGAATTCGTCGGGCAGCAGGCGGCGCGAGAGAATTTGCGCGTGTTCATCGCGGCGGCCAAGCGGCGGCAGGACGCGCTCGATCATGTCCTGTTCTTCGGCCCGCCGGGGCTCGGCAAGACCACGCTCGCGCAGATCATCGCGCGCGAGCTCGGCGTCGGCTTTCGTGCGACATCGGGCCCGGTGATCGCCAAGGCGGGCGATCTCGCCGCGCTGCTCACCAATCTCGAGGACGGCGATGTCCTGTTCATCGACGAGATCCACCGGCTCGCGCCCGCGGTCGAGGAAATCCTCTACCCCGCGATGGAGGACCGCGCGCTCGATCTGATCATCGGCGAGGGCCCCTCGGCGCGCTCGGTGCGGATCGACCTGCCCCGCTTCACACTGGTCGGCGCGACGACGCGCCAGGGGCTCATCACGACGCCGCTGCGCGATCGCTTCGGCATCCCGATCCGGCTCAACTTCTACAGCGTCGAGGAATTGGAGCAGGTGGTCCGACGCGCGGCCGCGTTTCTCTATGCTCTCGAGGCGGTTGCCGATGGCCGCACGCTGGGGCGTGAGCCCGGTAATGGATTTGTTGATCCCGGATATCCGGCTGTCGACGACGCT
>JACMKH010000189.1 GCA_014380205.1 Sphingomonadaceae bacterium | reverse complement strand
GTCTGGCTCCACGGCGAGGCGGGCCGCGCGCGCGCCGCCGACATCGGTCCGATCGGCTTCCTCGCGCGCGAGCTGCTCGATCCGATCCCGGCGCTGATGGCGGGGTTCGACGCCAGCGCTTGACTTGGCCCCGATCGCGCCCAAGCGTGCCGCGCAATGGACCCGGCTGACGAACAGGCGCTGCTCGATTCGATCGGCAAATGGCTCGAGCGCGACGTTTGCCCGCTCGTCCGGCGCTGCGATCATGACGACATCTGGCCCGAGGCGCTGGTCGCGCAAATGGCGGGGATGGGGCTGTTCGGCGCCACGATCGGGCGCGAGTATGGCGGGCTCGGGCTGCCGACCGCGACCTACGCCAAGATCGTCGCGCTGATCGCATCGGAGTGGATGGCGCTCACGGGCGTCATCAACACGCATCTGATCATGGCCGCCGCGGTCGAGCGGTTCGGGACCGAGGCGCAGAAGGCGAAGTGGCTCCACAAATTCGCCTCGGGCGAAATACGCGGCGGGCTTGCGCTCACCGAGCCCAACGCGGGCACCGACCTCCAAGCTATCCGCACGACCGCCGTCCGCGACGGCGACGGCTATGTCATCAACGGATCGAAGACCTGGATCACTAACGCGGTCCACGGCTCGTGCTTCGCGCTGCTCGTCAAGACCGATCCCGCCGCCGATCCGCGCTACAAGGGGATGAGCCTGTTCATCGCGCCCAAGGGCCCCGGCCTCAGCGTCGGCCAGAAGTTCGACAAGCTCGGATATCGCGCGGTCGACAGCGCCGAGCTCGCGTTCGACGACTATCGCCTCCCCTCCGATCATCTCATCGGCGAGGTGGAAGGGCAGGGCTTCTTTCAGGCGACCGGCGGGCTCGAGCTCGGGCGGATCAACATCGCCGCGCGCGGCGTCGGCATGGCCGAGGGCGCGCTCGCGCTCGCCACTGCCTACGCCCAGGCGCGCGAGAGTTTCGGCAAGCCGATCGCCGGGCATCAGGCTATCCAGCTCAAGCTCGCCGACATGGCGACGCGCGCGCGCGCCGCGCGGCTGCTCACGCTGGACGCCGCCGAGGCCTACGACCGCGGCGAGCGCTGCGACATGGAGGCCGGGATGGCCAAGCTGTTCGCCTCGGACGCCGCGTTCGACAACGCGCAGGAAGCGATGCGCATCCACGGCGGCTACAGCTATTCGAAGGAATACGACATCGAGCGCTTCTACCGCGACGCGATGCTGCTGTGCATCGGCGAGGGAACCAACGAGATGCAGAGGATCATCATCGCGCGCCAATGGGTCAAACGCAACCCGATCTGAGCGCACCACGCCGGGACATTTTCCTAAATTTTCCATAGACCGAACGCGGCGAACGGGTGTATGCCCGCGCCAGTCGCACCACCGCCCGCCTATGCGCGGCATTGTTGACTTGAGGGGAAATCACTGATGGCCAAGACCGGCTTGCGTCTCGCTCGGGACGAATTCGACCTATCCGCTCCGCTCGCCAGGACCGCGCTCGCGCAGTCGCGGGAGGTCGAGAGCATAATCGACGCGACCGGCGGGCTCGGCGTCGCGCTCGGCATCGCCCGGCCGCTCGATCTCAGCCCGGCGGGCAGCTTTGCGCTCGCCGCGCCGCGCCTGCCCAGCATTTCCGGGCCACCGAATCCTTCGTTCACCGACCAGGTCGGCTTCCTCAACGCGCTCAATCCCAACGGCTCGCTCGATACCGATCCGAACAACAGCTATTGGGAATTTAGCGGCGAGACCGCGCGCAAATGGGACACGCCGACCGCGGGCACGAGCGCGACGGTCAAATATTTCTTCGATCCCTCGTCGGGCTTCAGCGCCAACGAGGAGAACACCTTCCTCAAGGCGTTCGGCCTTTGGGAAGCGGTCGCCGACATCACCTTCGTGGAGGCGAACACCGTCGCCCAGGCCGACGTGCTGCTCACGCGCGGCAACGACGGCAGCGCCTATTTCCTCGGCAACACGACCAACGGCAGCGGCAGCACGCTCGGCTCCTATGTCGGCCAGACGCTGATCTCGGTCGACGACAGTACCTTTGGCTTTGAGCTGACCGGATCATTCGTCACTGCTGGTGGCTACGGACTGTCAACCGTTATCCACGAGGTCGGCCATATGATCGGTCTCGGCCACGGTGGATTCTACAATGGCGCGGTCAACCCGGCGACCCAGCAGTACAGCGCGTTCGACGAGCGCCAATGGACGATTATGTCCTATATCTACTGGAACCAGGCTGGCACCGCCAAATTCGGGGACGAATACACCGTCACCGGTACCAATTGGGGCGTCACCGAAGACAGCATCAACCGCCAAGCGCCGCACACCTGGATGCCCGTCGACATCCTCGCCGCGCAATGGCTCTACGGCGAATCGACCAGCAACGCGCTCAACGGCGGCGACACCTTCGGCTTCAACAGCAACATCGGCGGTATTATTTCCGACTTCTTCGACTTCACGGTCAACGACCATCCGGTGATCACGCTGTTCAGCCTCGGCACGGGCAACACGCTCGACGCCTCGGGCTTCTCCGAGGACGCCTTCATCGACCTGCGGCCGCTCGGCTTCAGCAGCCTCAACGGGCACGTCAACAATGTCGTGATCGCCGACGGCACGGTGATCGAGACCGGCATCGGCGGCTCGGGCAAGGACACGATCCAGGGCGGCGACGGCAAGAACAAGCTGTTGGGCAAGGACGGCGCCGATCAGTTGCTGGGCGGCGGCGGCAAGGACGACCTGTCGGGCGGCGCGGGCAAGGATAAGCTCGAGGGCGAAGGAGGCAACGACACCTTCCGGCTGACCAGCGACAAGGCCGCCGACGCCGACAAGATCGTTGATTTCGGCGGGGAAGATAAGGTCAGTCTGCTCGGCTCGGAGTTCGGGCTCGCGCCCGGCGCGCTCAAGGCGAGCGCGTTCGAGCTCGGCACGGCGGCGACCAGCGACAAGGACCGCATCATCTACGATCAGGCCAGCGGCAAGCTGTGGTTCGACGAGGACGGGACGGGCGCGGCCGCCAAGGTGCTGATCGCGACCTTCCAGAACAACGCGGTGCTCGCCAGCACCGACTTCATCGTGGTCTAACCGGTAGTTAGCGCTCCGTCCCGCGAGCGGGTGAACGCGGGGCACCCACCCGGCCGCGCTCGCGCGGCCGGGGCCTGAGGGGTCGGACAAGACCCGGAAAGGCGCCGCCGTGACCAACGGGTGGCACATGTCCGCGCGTTTCGCGCTCGACAATCTCATGAGGGTTGCGCGCCCTGGCGCCAGACGGGGGAGCCGCCCGCCGTGGCTCGCCCCGCGGACCCAGGAAGCGCCCGACGCGGATTGCCTTGTCGCGCCCGACTTCCGAACGCTCCTCGAGCCGGCGGCGTGGCCGTCGCCGACGCTGGATCCGCCGGTCAGCCCGAGCTTCATCGAGCAGGTCACCTTCCTCAGCGCGCTCAACCCCGACGGCACGCTGGCCACGGGTTCGGTCACTTCCTTCTGGGGATTCAAGGGAGAGACGGCGCGCAAATGGGGCGATCCCGTCGCGGGCGCGGGCGCGACGATCAGCTATTTCTTCAATCCGCCCGCCAATTTCACGGCGCAGGAGATGAACACGTTCGAGATGGCGTTCGCGATGTGGGAGGCGGTCGCCGATGTCGAGTTCGTCGAGGCGACCACCCTCGCCGAGGCCGATCTGAGGCTCAACCGCGGCAGCGGCGGCAACGCGTTTTTCTTCGGCAACACGACCGACGGAAGCGGCAGCACGCTAGGCGCCTATGTGGGGCAGACCGTGATCTCGATCGACGACAGCGTCATCGGCTATGAGCTCACCGGCTCGCTCGAAACCGTCGGCGGCTACGGCATGTCGACAGTGATCCACGAGGTCGGCCACGCGCTCGGTCTCGGTCACGCCGGGCCCTATAATTTCGATTTTGATCCGGCGACCCAGCAGTACAGCCAGTTCGACGAGCGCCAGTGGACGATGATGTCGTATCTATTCTACAACGACACGCCCCAAGCCAAATATCGCGACAGCTACATCGTGACCGGCACGCATTGGGGGTTCACGGTGGAGGGCTATTTCCGATCGGCCCCGCACACCTGGATGCCCGTCGATATCCAGGCGGCTCAGCAGCTCTACGGCCCGGCGGCATCCTCGCCGCTCGGCGGAGGCGACACCTTCGGATTCAACAGCACGATCGGCGGCAAGCTCGCCCAGTTCTTCGATTTCACCGTCAATGATCACCCCGTCATCACGCTGTTCAGCCTCGGCGTCGGCAACACGCTCGACGCTTCGGGCTTCTCGGAGGACGCATTCATCGACCTGCGGCCGCTCGGCTTCAGCAGCCTCAACGGCCATGTCAACAATGTCGTGATCGACGAGAACACCGTGATCGAGACCGGCATCGGCGGCTCGGGCGACGACACCATCCAGGGCAACGACAGCAAGAATACACTGTTGGGCAAGGCCGGCGGCGATCGGCTGATCGGCGACGCCCACAAGGACGATCTGTCGGGTGGCGACGGCAAGGACACGCTCAAGGGCGGCGCCGGCGGCGACACTTTCCGGCTGACCAGCGACGCCGCCGCCGATGCCGACAAGATCGTCGATTTCGTGGCGGGCGAGAAGATCAGCCTGCTCGGCTCGGAATTCGGTGTCGCGCCCGGCGCGCTCAAGCCGAACGCGTTCGAGCTCGGCACGGCCGCGACAAGCGGCAAGGATCGCATAATCTACGATCAGACCAGCGGAAAGCTGTGGTTCGACGAGGACGGCACGGGAGCGGCCGCCAAGGTGCTGATCGCGACCTTCCAGAACAACGCGACGCTCGCCAGCACCGATTTCATCGTGGTCTGAACCGGCGAGGGGTGTGGTTAAGCGGATCACAATCCGCTTTTCACTGCCCTTCTAACGGGTTAATCCCGCCGCCATCGCCGATTCGTTTGGCGTGGCGGCGGGAGACCTCCCGCGCCTCACGGGAGGGAGCTGCTTGATGACGATATCCGCCAAGGGCGCGCGCGGTCGCGCCAAGTTCGACGACATGCGCGACGCGTTCCGGATCAATCCGATCCACGACACCATCCCCGGCACCAACGGCCCCGACAGCATCGTCGGCACCAGCGGCGCCGATTCGCTGATCGGCAAGGACGGCAACGACATCCTCAACGGCCGCGGCGGCGGCGACACGCTCAACGGCGGCGACGGCAGCGACAGCGCCACCTACGACCTGTCGCTCATCGGCCTCACCGTCGATCTCGCCAAGCCCAACCTCAACACGGGCGAGGCGATTGGCGACGTCTACAAGTCGATCGAGAATCTCGCGGGTACCTTCCTCGACGACCGGCTGTGGGGCAACGGCGGCGACAATGTCCTCGTCGGGCTCGACGGGGTCGACCGGCTTTACGGCCGTGACGGCGACGACACGCTTGCGGGCAACGAGGGCAAGGACAAGCTCTACGGCGGCGACGGCCGCGACATGGCCAATTATCTCAGCGTCACGGGCACGACCGGCGTTACCGCCGATCTCGCCGCCTCGATCAACAACACCGGCCACGCCAAGGGCGACAGCTACAATTCGATCGAGGATCTCGGCGGCTCGGCGTTCAACGACGTGCTGCGCGGCGACGCGGGCAGCAACGTGCTCGACGGCGACGAGGGCAACGACGATCTCGCGGGAGGCGCGGGGCTTGACACGCTCGTTGGCGGCGGGGGGCGCGACACGCTGAGCGGCGGCGGCGGCGGCACGGTCGACGTTTTCGCGCTGACAAGCGCCGACACCGCCGACCGCGAGACGATCAGCGATTTCCAGGCGGGAACCGACAAGGTCGCGCTCGCCGGCGCGGTCTATGGGCTCGCGCCGGGCTTCCTGCCGGCCGGCGCATTCGCGCTCGGCACGACGGCGGGCGATGGCAACGACCGCTTTATCTACGACGGCGGCACCGGCCGGCTGTGGTTCGACTCCGACGGCACGGGCGCGAGCGCGCAGGTGCTGGTCGCGACGTTCAGCAATAGCGCCTCGCTAGCGGCTTCGGATTTCTACGTCTTCTGAGCCGCGCGGGCCGGGCCGGGAGGCTCGGCCCCACCGGCCCTCGGGCGAGATCATGGCCTATCGCGCGACGCGCCATCTCACCATCCTCAACGCCGAGCGGCTCGTCGAGTCGCTCGGCCCGCCGCATACGATCTGCGTGACGGGCCACCCGCGGGGGGGAACCTCGGCGGTCGCGCTGCTGCTGCGCGAGCTCGGGCTGTTCATGGGCGAGGAGATCGACCCGAGGAACCACGAGGATATCCCCCTCCAGCGCGCGCGTGGCGATCCCGCGGCGTTCGCGGCGATCGCGCGGCGCTACGACGCGGCGCACAAGGCTTGGGGTTTCAAGCTGCCCGTGGGGAGCCGGATGGGGCGCGCGCTGCTGCCGCTGCTGCGGAACCCGGTCCAGATCGTCGTCGCGCGCAACCCCGTCGCCGTGATC
>JACMKH010000188.1 GCA_014380205.1 Sphingomonadaceae bacterium | reverse complement strand
TCGCCCGCACGCAGCCAGCGCGGGTCGCCCTCATAGGCACCGCCATAGACGCCGCTGACCGGCGTCGGCACGGTGTCAGAGCGGCCGAACACATCCTCCATCGCGAGGCGGATCTCGCCGAGCGTGCAGCGCGCGCGCGCGGCCTCGATCGAGAGCGCGAGCAGGTTCGCGTCGCCTGCCGCGCCCTCGCTGAGCGCTGCGAGCGCGGCGCGGGCTGCATCCTCGTCGCGGCTCGCCCGCACCTCCTCGATCCGCGCGATCTGCTCGCGGCGGACGCGCGGATTGTCGATGTCGAGGATCGCGAGATGGTCCTCCTCGGGAAGACGAAACTTGTTGACCCCGACGATGACGTCCTCGCCGCGGTCAATCCGCGCGGCGCGCGCGGCGGCCGCCTCCTCGATCCGTGCCTTGGGGAGACCTTCCGCCACGGCCTTGGTCATTCCGCCATGCGCCTCTACCTCCTCGATCAGCGCCCAGGCCTTCTCCTCGAGCTCGCGGGTCAGCGCCTCGACATACCAGCTCCCGCCGAGCGGATCGGCGACATTGGCGATGCCGCTCTCGTGCGCGAGGATGAGCTGGGTGTTGCGCGCGATTCGCGCCGAGAAGTCGGTGGGCAGCGCGACCGCCTCGTCGAAGCTGTTGGTGTGGAGGGACTGCGTCCCGCCGAGCGCGGCGGCGAGCGCCTCGAGCGTCGTGCGCACGATGTTGTTGTAGGGATCCTGCTCGGTCAGCGACACGCCCGAGGTCTGGCAATGCGTGCGCAGCATGCGCGACTTTTCCTTCTTCGCGCCGAAGTCCGCCATGATCCGCGACCAGAGCGTGCGCCCAGCGCGGAGCTTGGCGACCTCCATGAAGAAGTTCATGCCGATGCCCCAGAAGAAGCTGAGCCGCCCCGCGAAGCTGTCGACATCGAGCCCGCGCTCCATCGCCGCGCGGACATAGGCCATGCCGTCGGCGAGCGTGTAGGCGAGCTCCTGGACCGCCGTCGCCCCCGCCTCGTGCATATGGTAGCCCGAGATCGAGATCGAGTTGAAGCGCGGCATGTGCTCCGAGCAGTATTGGATGATGTCGGCGACGATGCGCATCGAATGCTCGGGCGGGTAGATGTAGGTGTTGCGGACCGCGAACTCCTTCAAAATGTCGTTCTGGATCGTGCCCGAGAGCTGGTCCTGACGGACGCCCTGCTCCTCGGCGGAGACGATGTAGAAGGCCATCACGGGGAGCACCGCGCCGTTCATCGTCATCGACACCGACATGTCGTCCAAAGGGATGCCGTCGAACAGCTGCTGCATGTCCGCGAGCGTGTCGATCGCGACGCCCGCCTTGCCGACATCGCCGGTGACGCGCGGGTGGTCGCTGTCGTAGCCGCGATGGGTTGCGAGATCGAAGGCGACCGATACGCCGTGCTGGCCGGCGGCGAGGTTGCGGCGGTAGAAGACGTTGGATTCGGTCGCGGTCGAGAATCCGGCGTATTGGCGGATCGTCCATGGACGGCCCGTGTACATCGAGGCATAGGGGCCGCGCGTGAAGGGATCGAAGCCCGGGAGGCCTGAGTCGATTGCTTCCCCTGCTGAATAGACGGGCTTGACCTCGATACCCTCGGGCGTGCGCCAGCCGAGATCGCGGCCTTTCACCTCCGCAGAGGCCCGTTCCTGCCAATCATCGAGCGTCGGCTTGTCGGTCACTGAACCACCTCTGACCCGTCATTCCCGCGAAAGCGGGAATCCAGCTTCTTGTCTACCCCGCCACCAGAAGGAGAACGCTGGATTCCCGCTTTCGCGGGAATGACGGAAATGCCGCTCAGTTCCCTCGAAACTCCGGCTTACGCTTCGCGAGAAATGCCATCGCGCCTTCACGCGCATCGGCGCTGTTGCCCGCAATCCCCTGATTCTCCGCCTCGGCCTGCATCGCCTCGGCATAGCCCTGATCGAGCGCACGCGCGAGACCGCGGCGCATCAGCCCGAGCGCGAGCGTAGGGCCGGAGGCGAGGCGCGACGCAAGCGCGCTCGCCTCACCCATCAGCGCCTCGTCGTCGACCGCGCGGTAAATCAGGCCCCAAGCCTCAGCCTTCTCCGCGCCGATCCGCTCGCCGAGCATCATCATCTCGGCCGCGCGCGACTTGCCGATCAGGCGCGGCAAGGTCCAGCTGGCGCCGCCGTCGGGGACGAGCCCGATGTTGACGAACGCCTGAAGGAAATAGGCCGAGCGCGCCGCGAGCACGAAATCGCCCGCGAGCGCGATCGAGCAGCCGATCCCCGCGGCCGGGCCGTTGACCGCCGAGACGATCGGAATCGGCAGCTCGGCGAGCGCGAGCATCATCGGGTTGTAGCTCCCCTCGAGAGCCGCGCGTGCAGCCGCCCCGCCGAGGCCGTGGCTCCGATCGCGCCCGCCCAGGAGGTCGGCGCCCGAGCAGAACGCCCTCCCCTCCCCGGTTAGGATCAGCGCGCGCGCGCCGCCCTCAAGCGCCTTGCCTAACGCCGCAACGATCTCGTCGGCCATCTCGGGCGGCGCGGCGTTGAGCCGCTCGGGGCGGGCGAGCGTGATCGTCGCGACGGAGTCGCCGAGATCGAGACGGATTGTCTGATATTCGGTCATAGCATCCCCTGCCATCGCCAAGGGAGAGGGGTCAATGTGCCGGCGTCTCCATCAGCTCCACCAGCACCCCGCCCATGTCCCTCGGATGCACGAAAATCACCGGCGTCCCATGCGCGCCGATCCGCGGCTCGCCGAGCACGCGCGCGCCCTTGGCCTCCATCTCGGCCTTGGCCGCATGGATGTCGGGCACCTCGAAGCAGACGTGGTGCTGCCCGCCCATCGGGTTCCGCGCGAGGAAGCCGTGGAGCGGGCTGTCCTCACCCAGCGGCTCAATCAGCTCGATCTGGCTGTTGGGCGTGTCGACGAAGCACACGCGCACCCCCTGCGGCGGCAGGTCGAACGGCTCGTGGATGCGCGTCGCGCCGAGCATGTCGCGATAGAGCGCGATCGAATTCGCGATCGAAGGCGTCGCGACTCCGATGTGGTTGAGCCGGCCCAATTTCATCGTGTCATCCTGCTCCTCAATTCAAAGCGAGACCGTTTCGCTGAAGCGGACAATCAGATTCCCGCGACCGAATGTCCAGGGGTTGCGCAGCGCTCCGGGTTGCTCTAGGGGCCGCGCTTCGCCGCCGGGGCCTGGTCTCCGACGGATCAGGGAAGCGCCTTCGCGCTTCCCGCACCGTCCGAGACAGCGGGTGCGCCGGGTTTGCCGGCGCTTAATCTCCCGCCGAGACGGGGACAGTTTCGAGGCTGCCGCGTGCGATGCGAGCGCCTCACGCGCCGGCTCGACTGGCGGACTTCCCCTCGGACAATGAAACGCGCGCGGGTTTATCCCCATGCGCATGACGAGTGGAGTGTGCATATGAATCGAACCCAGAAGAGCGAATCGGTCGCCGCGCTCAACCGCGGCTTCAACGAGGCGGGGGTGGTCGTGGTGACGCGCAACCTCGGGCTTTCGGTCGCGCAATCCTCGGCGCTGCGCGTCCGGATGCGCGAGGCGGGGGCGAGCTTCAAGGTCGCCAAGAACCGGCTCGCCCGGATCGCGATCGAGGGCACGCCCTATGCCGGCCTCGCCGACATGCTGACCGGGCCGACCGCGCTCGCCTTCTCGAACGACCCGGTCGCCGCCCCCAAGACGGTTGCCGATTACGCCAAGGGCAATCCCAAGCTCGAGATCGTTGGCGGCGCGATGGGCGCGACCCTGCTCGACGAGGCCGGGGTGCGGACGCTCGCCGAGCTGCCCTCGCTCGACGAGCTGCGCGCCAAGCTGATCGGGCTCGTCCAGGCGCCCGCGCAGAAGCTCGCCTCGATCACCCAGGCCCCCGCCGCGCAGCTCGCGCGCGTCTTCGGCGCCTATGCGGCCAAGGAAGCGGCCTGACTTTTCGCGCAACCAACCGACTGACAATCAACGGGGCGCGGCCCCAGATGGAGAAACAAAATGGCAGACCTTCAGAAGCTTGTTGACAGCCTTTCGGAGCTGACCGTCCTCGAGGCGGCCGAGCTTTCCAAGCTGCTCGAGGAGAAATGGGGCGTTTCGGCCGCCGCCGCGGTCGCGGTCGCGGGTCCCGCCGCCGGCGCGGACGCCCCGGTCGCCGAAGAGCAGACCGAGTTCGACGTCATCCTGACCGGCGACGGCGGCAAGAAGATCCAGGTGATCAAGGAGGTCCGCGCGATCACCCAGCTCGGCCTCGGCGAGGCCAAGGCGCTGGTGGAGGCCGCGCCCAAGGCGGTCAAGGAAGGCGTTTCCAAGGCCGAGGCCGAGGAGCTCAAGAAGCGCATCGAGGAAGCCGGCGGCACCGTCGAGCTCAAGTAGCGCGGCATCGTGGACCAACGAAGGGGCGGCTCGGCGACGGGCCGCCCTTTCGCTTGGGGGAACGCAATCCGCCCCGCGTGCGTTGCGCGCACGTAACGGATTGGGAGACATGAGATGGGTCGCACGGTCAGCATCAGCATCGGCGGATTGATCATCATCCTTTTGGTGCTCTGGCTCATATTCTGAGAATCTCAAACGCGGACCCCGGTTGCGGTGCGCGCGCTCGTACGCGTGTGAGGACTTTAGTGCCGAGGTATCTGGATACCCGTCACGAATGCCGCTCCCCGCTTGACTCAGCGCCCTCTCCTCGCCATTAGCCCCCCAGCGACGCCGTCCGCATGGGCGGCGGTTTTCGTTTTAACGGAGGCCGAGGCCAATGAAGGCGCTCACCAGGACCACCGCGTCGGTCAAGCCGGCGGAGGTCACCAAGAAATGGCTGCTCGTCGACGCCGACGGGCTCGTCGTCGGCCGCGCCGCCGCCGAGATCGCCAAGATCCTGCGCGGCAAGCACAAGCCGAGCTACACCCCGCACGTCGATTGCGGCGACAATGTCATCGTGATCAACGCCAAGAAGGTCCGCTTCACGGGCAACAAGCTCAAGCAGCACATCTATTACCGCCACACCGGCTATCCCGGCGGGCTCAAGGAGATCACCGCGGGCAAGGTGCTCGAGGGCCGCTTCCCCGAGCGCGTGCTCGAAAAGGCGGTCGAGCGGATGATCCCGCGCGGGCCGCTCGGGCGCAAGCAGATGCGCAACCTGCGCATCTACGCGGGCGCCGATCACCCGCACGCCTCGCTCAACCCCGAGACGCTCGATCTCGCCGCCCGCAACCGCAAGAACAAGGCCGCCGCCTGATGTCCGACAATCGCCAGTCGCTCTCCGATCTCAAGGCGCTGACCGAGGCGCCCAAGCCCGCGCCGGAGCCCGAGGCCGAGACTCCTCCCGAGACCGCCGAGGCGGAGGCCGCCGGTCCCGCCGACGCCGTTCCCACCGCGGAACCCGAGGCCGAGGCCCCTCCCCCGCCCCCGCCGGTCGAGACGATGCCGCTGCGCGAGCAGGAGCTCGACAAGCAGGGCCGCGCCTATGCCACCGGCCGGCGCAAGGACGCGGTCGCGCGCGTCTGGATCAAGCCCGGATCGGGCCAGGTCACGGTCAACGGCCGCGACCAGCTCGCCTATTTCGCGCGGCCCACGCTTAGGCTGGTGATCAACCAGCCCTTCGACATCGCCGACCGGCGCGGCGCCTATGACGTGACCTGCACGGTCAAGGGTGGCGGGCTTTCGGGTCAGGCGGGCGCGGTCAAGCACGGCATCAGCCAGGCGCTGACCAAGTTCGAACCGGCGTTGCGCGCGACGGTCAAGGCGGCGGGCTTCCTCACCCGCGACAGCCGCGTCGTCGAGCGCAAGAAATACGGCCGCGCCAAGGCCCGCAAGAGCTTCCAGTTCTCGAAGCGGTAGAAAGCCCCCCTCCCCTTCAGGGGGAGGGGCGATACGGCGACAAAGCTGCACGCATTGGCGGCGATTTGTGTCAACTTAGGCACGCTTTGTACGGTTCGGCGGCGGGGGCGCGCGGAGGGCGGACATCATGAGGCGGCGGTCGGGGCCGTGCTCGATGTCGATCACGCCGCCGAGGCGCAGTCGCAAGGTGGTGACGCCGTTGAGCGCGCGATCGATCGCGGCGTCGAACATGCGCGCGCGGCCCGTGTCGAGCGCGCCGTCCCATGCGGCGGCAAAGCTCTCGGCGCCCGGCCGCCGGCGCAGCTTGTACGCCGACATCCGGCTCATCCCGACCGCACGCGCGGCGCCGTCGACCGTCCCCATCGCGGCGAGGGCCTCGACGAACATCCGCTGCCGCGCGGGCAGCCAGCCGTCATGGCGCGTGCGAGCGAGAGGGACTGGGGTGAAATCGGGGGCGTCTTCGAGGAGCGCGGAGGAGGGCGAATCGGGCATCGGACAGGGTAGAACATAAAAGGAACATGTAGGAAAGGGATTTCTTCGCGGGCGTGGAGGGCCCGACTCCCCTTGCCAAACGCCCGCTTCGAGGGTCATCGTGCGACGATCGGAGCCTTGCCATGACCCCTGTCATCACTGCCTTCGAAGACTCGCCCGATCGCGGCGAGGGGCAGGCGCGCGACATGCGGGTGCGCTGGGCGCTCGAGGAAGTTGGCCAGCCGTACGACGTCCGCCTGGTTTCGTTCGAGGAGATGAAGCAGCCCGCGCATCGCGCGCTGCATCCTTTCGGGCAGATACCGACCTATCAGGAAGGCGATCTCGCGCTGTTCGAGTCGGGGGCGATCATCCTCCATATCGCCGGGCGCCACGTGGGTTTGCTGCCGGACGATCCGAACGCCAGGGCGCGTGCGATCGCCTGGATGTTCGCCGCGCTCAACACGGTCGAGCCGCCGATCGTCGAGTGCGAGGCCGCCATGATACTGGAGAGCGACAAGAGCTGGCACGAGGAGCGCCTGGCGATGCTCGAGGAGCGCATCCGCGTGCGGCTGGGCCAGCTCTCCACCCGGCTCGGCGACGCCGACTGGCTCGACGGCGCGTTCAGCGCGGGCGACCTGCTGATGGTGACGGTGCTGCGCCGGCTGGACGGATGGGACATGCTCGAGAAATTCCCGAACCTCTCCGCCTATGTCGCCCGCGGCGAAGCGCGGCCCGCGTATAAGCGGGCGTTCGCGGATCAGTTGGCGGTTTTCACTGGCAGGCTGTTGGCCGACTGATAAAGGTCCGTCCCGTCCCCATCGCCGAAAGCGCCGCGATGAACATGTGCTGCCGCGCGGGCAGCCAGCCGTCATAGCGCGTGCGCGCGAGGGGGACGGGGGCGAAATCGGGGGCGTCTTCGAGGAGCGCGGAGAGGGGCGAATCGGGCATTTGGCAGGATAGAACATAGAAGGAACGTGTAGGAAAGCGATTTTTTTGCTCGGTTCGGCCAAACCCGGCTGCTGCTACGCAGCGAACGCCAGCCGGCATGGGTAACACGCGGCATTCGATCGAAGCCGTCCTGCTGATCTTCACAATCGCATCTTTATCGGCCAATAGGCACGAATGCTAAACAGACTGCAATGCGGCAAACCCTACCATTGCCAAGAGTTGAACACGCCCGACCGCCGGACGGGTATCCTGTCGCTCGATGCCAAAAACATGAAGGTGCGGCTCTACGATTACGATAGCTATTTCTATATTGAGAATGGGACACCGGTTCATTTGAGATTAGCCGATAACTCACACGTTTCATTGCATCATACGATCGTGCAAAACCTCGGCCGGTCCGTTAGCATGGTCGAGCCACCGTTAACAACATATTATACGGATGTGCTAGCGAACACAGTTGTTATTGGACGGAAATCTTGGGATTACTCATCTCCTATCCGACGAGTTTGGTTCTCAATATCCCACGTCAAGCAGCTTCTTGCAAATTCGCGGGCTTTGGAGGTCGTGCAGCGCGCGCGCGATCCCTATGATATATTGGACAAGCCACTGTTTGAGGTTAGAACGAAGGGGCTGAGGGTTCGGTGTTGGTATGGGGTCACTGGAACGTGGGAGTTCGGAGCGAATGAATGGTATCCTATTTTCGAAATAGAATTTGTCAAGCCTCGCAATCTTGATACTTATCTTCTGTCGGTTCATGATTTGCTACAGTTTTTTTCGGCTGCGTCCGGCTTCCAGCTCACACCTTCAGAGATCTCGATATCAACCATGACACATGCGGAGTCGTTAGTATCGCGAGATCCCCTCCAAAAAGATGTACATTTGGTGACGTATATTTGGCCGGAAACCGAGGTTGAATCAGCCGAGATTCATCGGCGCAATAGCTTCGTAATCGCATGGAGTCGCAGCGAGTTAGCCGCACTAAAGTCCTGCCTGAAAGCGTGGCTCTCGCGAGGCGGCGATTGGCGCACCGCCACAACGCTCATGATGGGTTCACTCGGCCTGGCCGGTCGAATATCCGGCCAGCGGCTGCTCATAGCATGCCGATGGTTAGAGAAGATCCCGGGTGCCACTGCTCTATCGATCTTTTCTGAGGAAGCCATTGAGGAGATTGTGGGAGCGGTGACGCAAAAAGCTGATTCAATGGGTTACGCCCAAGCGCTCCGCAGGATCAAGGGTGCGTTGAGGTCATTGCGACTTGAGCCGAACGAAGTTCGTTTCGAGCGCTTGGTGAGGTCGGTAGAGGCCGCTTTCGGACAAGATGCGATGGTTGACCACTCCCTCGGAGAAACGGTCATACCTGCGCTCATGCAAGCGGTGCAACTGAGAGGCAAAGAGGCGCACAGCATTGTAGGCGAGCAACCATGCGATTTACCACCCCTACAGGCGGCCACCTCTGCGATGGAAGCGCTTTGCTATCTGCTCACTATAAAGGATCTTCCTATGAGCTCAACTGGTCGAGAGCGCGCACTGTCGAACCGCGTTGTCCGGGAGTATCAATACGCCGCCATGCCTTTGGCTTGACAAGATTCGGTGACGGCTTGGGGAAGCCTATCCCGTCTCAATCAACGCTGCCTTCGACGGGAAGCCAAGGCCCGTATATAACGCCGTGCCGGTCCACCATCTCGACCAGTGCCCCTTGCCACGTCTCATTATTGGTGAGATTTGAGCGGCCGATCTCCAGCCCCTGCCATCCAGGGATAGCGTGCAATGCAATGCGTGCGCTGTTGACCAAGTTAGGATGGACGAAGGGGCTAAAAACAACCCTGCGGATTAGCGCGGGGCGAACTTCGAACCCCATCGCAGCGGCCTCGTCCGGGGCAAAGCCTACGATTCGAAACTCGCGTTCGTCCCGGAAGCCATACCGCTTAAGGAAAGGCAACAGGTGAATATCTTCGGCGTTCACGGCACCGATTCGGTCGAGCAACACATACTCAACGGAACGAGTCATAAAGTGTGGACGATCTCTAAAGTGCTCTGTTAGCGCTTTTCTATCAAAGACGATGCAAACGCCGGCATCCCCCGGAGCAAAAATGCTCCAGTGGTGAAACGTCTCGGCGGATTGCGTCAAACACATTGCACCGACGAAGCCGTAGCGAAGCGTGTCTTGGTAGAGCTGCAACGCACGGCGATCATTGTCGTCGATCCAGTGTTGGTAAGATAGCAACGTTGCAGCGTTCCGCACGAGCATATCTATGAGGACGGGCAGACTCGTATATCGCCGCAGAATGTCCGAGCTTTCCATATCGCCTCCTATTATGCCTGTTAGATGCATGCTAAGCCCCCCACTTCCTCTACCATTATTCGTAGCGCCTGCCCACTCGCTGGAACGGGGAGGTGGCAGCGCGAAGCGCTGACGGAGGGGTCGAGCGACTGGACGCAGGCTATCGTGTGGGGCGCGGCCCCTCCACCATGCTTCGCATGGTCCCCCTCCCCGTTCCGGGGAGGATTTTCGGGCGATTGACTCGTTGCTTCCGCGAAGTCACGCTCTCGCCGAGCATCAAGAGGGGCAAGGCGATGAGGGTTTCCGCGCGCGTTTTGGGATTCGGGCTGTTCGCTTCCGCGCTGGCGTTCGGCGCCCCGCCCGCCTTCGCGCAGAATCCGCCACAGGCCGCCCCCGCTCCCGCCGTCCCCACCGAAACCGCGCTCGCCGACTTCGAGGCCTATGTCGCCCAAACCCTCGCCGAATGGAACATCCCCGGGCTCGCGATCTCGGTCGTGCGCGACGGCGAGACCGTGCTCGCGGCGGGGTATGGCGCGCGCGATCCCGCGTCGGGCGCGGCGATGACCGAGGATACGATCTTTCCGATCGCCTCGATGTCCAAGGCGTTCACGAGCTTCGGCGCGGGGCTGCTCGTCGACGAGGGACGGATGAGCTTCGATGCGCCCGTCGCGGCCTATATCCCCGGGCTCGCGCTCCACGATCCGGCGGCCTCGGCGGGGCTCGCGCTGCGCGACATGCTCTCGCACCGTTCGGGGCTGCCGCGCCACGACGCGATCTGGTATCACAACGAGGGGCTGACGCGCGACGCGCTCGTCCCGCGGCTCGCGCATCTCGAGGAATCGGCGCCGTTCCGCGCGCGCTTCCAGTATAACAACATCATGTTCGTGCTCTCGGGGCTCGCGATCGAGCGGGTCGCGGGGCGCGATTACGAGAGCTTCACGCGCGAGCGCATCTTCGCGCCGCTCGGCATGGCGCGGACGATGTTCTCGCCCGAGGAGGCGGCCGCCGATCCCAATCACACGAGCGGGACCGAGGTGCTCAACGGCGAGAGGATCAACGTCCCGCTGTTCCGCAACACGCCAATCCTCAACCCCGCGGGCGGCGTCTATTCGACCGCCGAGGATTTGGCGCAATGGATGCGCGTCCACCTTTCCGAAGGCCGGCTCGGCGAGACGCAGGTGATCGCGCCCGCGACGCTCGCCGACATGCACGCGACGCGCATGGTCACCGGCGTGGGCGTCCGCGAGCCCGAATATGTGCCGACCGGCTACGGGCTCGGCTGGTTCACCGCGATCTATCGCGGGCGGCGGCTGATCCAGCATGGCGGCAATCTCAACGGCGTCTCGACGATCGTGATGATGATCCCCGAGGAGCGGCTCGGCGTGACCGTGCTCATCAACCAGGGCCAGTCCGAGCTGCGCGACGCGATGGCGCGGGCGGTGCTCGACCGCTTCCTCGGCGAGAGCGGGCGCGACTGGGTCGGCGAGGCGCTGGGGCGCAAGCGGGCGGCC
>JACMKH010000187.1 GCA_014380205.1 Sphingomonadaceae bacterium | reverse complement strand
GAGGCGATGCGCTCGCCGTTGGCGAGGACGACCGCGTCCGGCTCGACCGCCGCGACCGCCGCCCCCGTCATCACGCGCACGCCGAGCTTCTCGAGCTCCTCGGCCGCCGCCTCGGAGAGCCGCTCGGGCAGCGCGCCGAGCAGGCGCGGAGCACCCTCGATCAGCGTGACCTGGAGCCGCTCCTCGTCGAACACCTCGAGCCCGTAGTGCCTGAGCGCGGCCGCCGCGTTGTAGAGTTCGGCGGCGAGCTCGACCCCTGTCGCGCCGCCGCCGACGATCGCGATACAGACATGCGCGTCGGCCTCGGGATCGGCGGCCATCGTCCGCGAAACGCGCAGGCAGTGGTTGAGCAGGCGGTTGCGGAAGCGGTCGGCGTCGGCGCGCGTGTCGAGGACGTGCGCGTGGCTTGCGACCCCCGGTGTGCCGAAGTCGTTGGTCACCGATCCGGTCGCGAGCACGAGATAATCGTAGCGGATGCGGTGGCGGCCGACGAGCTCGGAGCCGTCCTCGTCGAGCAGCGGCGCGACGATCACCTCGCGCGCCGCGCGGTCGAGCCCCTCCATCGTGCCGAGGAAGAAGCGATAGCCCCAGCGATGGCCGTGGCTGCGATAGCCGACCTCGTCGAGGTTGGCGTCGAGCGACCCGCCCGCGACCTCGTGGAGCAGCGGCTTCCAGATGTGCGTGCGCGCGCGCTCGACGAGAATGATGTCGTGCCGCCGCCGGCCGAGCCGCGCGCCGAGCTTGCGCACGAGCTCGAGCCCGCCCGCGCCGCCGCCGACCACGACGATCTGCGTCTTGCGCGCCGGTCCGGCGTCCGGGCGAGCCTCGGCCACCGATCCTCCGCGCGGCGCTAGACGCGCCGCGAGATCAGGATCACCGCGGCGCCCGCGAGCGCGAGGATCAGCCCCCGGATCGTCCAGGCGGAGACGTCGATCATGAAGCTGTCGGCGGGCCAGCGGATGATGCCGGTCCCCTGCCCAACCCACAGCAGCCCCATCAGCAGCGCCAGAACCCCGACGACCATCAGCACGATGCGCAGCAAGCCCCTCATTGCGATTCTCCTCCCCGTTCCGGGAGACCATGGCAGAAATGCGCGGCGCGCGCCATGCCTCGCCGCGAGGCGGCCGGCGCCTTGCTTGACCGCCCCCTGCCCGGTCCATAGGCTCGACAGCTTCAGCCGCCGTCAAAGGACTGGTTTTACGCGTGACTTCCAAATGGTGGCGGAGCGCCGTTATCTACCAGATCTACCCGCGCTCGTTCCAGGACAGCGACGGCGACGGCATCGGCGACCTCGAGGGAATCGCGCGCCGGCTCGACTATCTCGCCGCGCTCGGCGTCCACGGGATCTGGCTCTCGCCGATATTCCCCTCGCCGATGGCAGACTTCGGCTATGACGTCGCCGACTATCGCGGCATCGACCCTCGCTTCGGCTCGCTCGACGATTTCGACGCGCTGCTCGCGGCCGCGCACGCGCGCGGACTCAGGCTGCTGCTCGACTTCGTCCCCAACCACAGCTCGAGCGCGCATCCCTGGTTCGTCGAGAGCCGCTCCTCGCCCAACAATCCCAAACGCGACTGGTACATCTGGCGCGATGCGGCGCCGGACGGCGGGCCGCCCAACAACTGGATCAGCGATTTCGGCGGCTCGGCCTGGGAATGGGACGCGGCCAGCGAGCAATATTATTACCACGCCTTCCTCCCCGAGCAGCCCGACCTCAACTGGCGCAACCCCGAGCTCCGCGCGGCGATGCTCAATGTCATGCGCTTTTGGTTCGACCGCGGCGTCGATGGCCTGCGCATCGACGTGCTCTGGCATCTGATCAAGGCGGCCGACTTCCCTGACAATCCACCCAACCCCAACTGGCGGCCGGGGACGGGCGAGATGGACCGCGTGATCCAGCTTCACTCGACCGACCAGCCAGAGGTCCACGAGATCGCCGCCGAGATGCGCGCGATCGCCGATGCCTACGGCGACCGCGTGCTGATCGGCGAAATCTACCTGCCCGTCGAGCGGCTGATGACCTATTACGGTCTCGAGCGCCCCGAGGTGCATCTCCCCTTCAATTTCCAGCTGATCGACGCGCCGTGGGACGCGCGCACGCTCGCCGCGCTGATCGCCGATTACGAGGCCGCGCTCTCGCCCGGCGCGTGGCCCAACTGGGTCCTCGGCAACCACGACCGGCCGCGCGTCGCGTCGCGGCTCGGCGAGGCGCAGGCGCGGATCGCGGCAATGCTGCTGCTCACGCTGCGCGGCACGCCGACGATCTACTATGGCGACGAGCTCGGCCTCGCCGATACCGCGATCCCGCCCGACCGTGTCCAGGACCCGCGCGAATTGCGCGAGCCGGGGCTCGGGCTCGGCCGCGATCCGGTGCGCACACCGATGCCTTGGGATGGTAAGACCAACGCGGGTTTCAGCGCGGCGGAACCGTGGCTCCCGCTCAATGCGGACTGGCCCGAGCGCAATGTCGCCCGCCAGACGCGCGATCCCGGCTCGATGCTCACACTCTATCGCGACCTGCTCGCGCTGCGCCGCGCGCGTGCGGCGCTAGCGCTCGGCGATTTCGCATCGGTCATAGGAACGGACGATGTGCTCGCCTATGAGCGTCGGCTTGGCGAGGAGCGGCTGTTGATCGCGCTCAATCTCGGCGGCGGCGAGCAAAGGCTCGCGCTGCCCGGCTGGGCGCGCAGCTTGCGGCCACTGCTTTCCGCGCGGCCGCTGGACGGGGACCTTCGCGATGGCGATGCGTTGGTGCTCGCTCCCGATCAGGGCCTCATTCTCGGAGCCGCCTGAACCATGCGCATCGCGATGCTCGCCCCGATCTCATGGCGCACCCCACCGCGCCATTACGGCCCTTGGGAGCTCGTGACGAGCCTGCTCACCGAGGCGCTGGTCGCGCGCGGCGTCGACGTCACGCTGTTCGCGACGCTCGACAGCGAGACGCGTGGCGCGCTCGCGGGCGTCGTCCCCGCGCCCTATTCGGAGGACCCCTCGATCGACGCCAAGGTCTGGGAGATGCTCCATGTCGCCCATGTCTTCGAGCGCGCGAGCGAGTTCGACCTCATCCACAACCAGGCCGATTTCGTCCCACTCGCCTTCAGCCGCCTCGTCGACACGCCGATCGTCACGACGATCCACGGCTTTTCCTCGGAGCGCATCCTCCCCGCGTTCCGCCGCTACGACGACCGCGTCGCCTATGTCGCGATCAGCGACTCCGACCGCCATCCCGACCTGCGCTACGCCGCGACCATCCATCACGGCATCCCCATCGAGGAATTCCCCTTCGACCCGCGCGGCGGCGACGATCTGCTGTTCTTCGGACGCATCCATCCCGACAAGGGCGCGAAGGAGGCGATCGCGGCGGCGCGCGACGCGGGGCGCAGGCTGGTGATGGCCGGGATCGTCCAGGACGAACACTATCATGCGCGCGAGATCGCGCCGCATATCGACGGCGAACGCGTGACCTATATCGGCCCGGTCGGCGGCGCATTGCGCGCGCGGACGCTGGGTGCCGCGCGCGCGCTGCTCCACCTGATCAACTTCGACGAGCCGTTCGGCCTCTCGGTGATCGAGGCGATGGCGTGCGGCACGCCGGTGATCGCGATCAGCCGCGGCTCGATGCCCGAGCTGATCGACCACGGCGTCACCGGCTTTCTCGTCAGCGACGTAGATGAGGCTGTCGAAGCGGTCGGCCGGATCGGCGAGCTCGACCGCGCCGCGTGTCGCGCGGCGGTCGCCGAACGCTTCACCGTGGAGCGGATGGCTGATCGCTACCTTGAACTCTACCGCTCGCTGGTAGCCTGATCAGGCCAGCTCGACCGGCTGCGCCTCGTATCCGGCGGCCTTGAGCGCGCGCATCAGCCGCTCGAGATGGCCCGGGCCGCGCGTCTCGCATTCGACGTCGGTGATCAGCCCGCGCGCCGGGAGCGTGGTGAACACGCGATGGTGATAAACCTCGATGATGTTGACCTGCTCCTCGTCGAACACGCGCGCGAGGTTGAACAGCGCGCCCGGGACATCCTTGAGCTGAACGCGCAGCCGCGCAAGCCGGCCCGAGCGCGCGAGATCGCGGAGCAGCACATTGGCGAGCAGGCGTGTGTCGATGTTGCCGCCGGCGAGGATCAGCCCGATCTTGCGGCCCCTGAACACCTCGGGATGCGCGAGCACCGCCGCGAGCCCCGCCGAGCCCGCGCCCTCGACCACGGTCTTCTCGATCTGGAGCAGCAGCGCGACCGCCCGCTCGAGCTCGCGCTCGCTGACCAGCACTATGTCGTCCACGATCTGCCGGATAACGCCGATCGTGAACTTGCCCGGCTCCTTGACCGCGATGCCCTCGGCGAGCGTGTCGCCCTCGCAGACCATCTCGACGCCCTTGAACCTCGCATAGGCGGACGGGTAGAGCTCGGCCTCGCAGCCGATCACCCGGATTTCGGGATTGATCGCCTTGGCCGCTGTCCCCATCCCCGAGATCAGCCCGCCGCCGCCGATCGGCACCGCGAGCGTGTCGATCTCGGGCGCGTCCTCGAGCATCTCGATCGCGGCGGTGCCCTGCCCCGCCGCGATGTCGGGATCGTCGAACGGATGGACGAAGGTCAGCTCGCGCTCAGCGGCGAGCTCATAGGCGTGCGCCTGCGCGTCGTCGAAGCGCTCGCCCTTGAGCACCACGGTCGCGCCATGCCCCTCGGTCTGCTGGACCTTGATCGTCGGCGTGTGCTTGGGCATCACGATCGTCACCGGGATGCCCAGCCGCGCGCCATGATAGGCGACGCCCTGCGCGTGGTTCCCCGCCGAAGCCGCGATCACGCCGCGCGCCTTGGCGTTGTCGCCGAGCTGGAGCAGCGTGTTGAGCGCGCCGCGCTCCTTGAACGAGGCGGTGAACTGGAGATTGTCGAACTTGAGCCAGACATCCGCGCCGGCGAGCTGCGAGAGCGTGCGGCTGTAGAGCGTCGGCGTGCGCACCACCGCGTCGCGGATGCGATCGTGCGCGGCGCGGATCGTGTCGAGAGTGAGGACGCCGGGGTCGGCGGTTGCTGCGGTCGCCATGTCGGCGCGGCCCTAGCCCATCTGGCGCGGCGCGCAAACTCTCCCTATCACGCGCGCCATGGCGAAGCTGGCGTTCCTCGGGCTCGGCGTGATGGGCGCGCCGATGGCGCGGCATTTGCTCAAATCAGGCCATGAGATCGTCGTACACAACCGCACCCACGCCAAGGCTGAGGGCTGGGCCGCCGAGCATGGCGGGACCGCCGCGCGGACCCCCCGCGAGGCGGCCGAGGGCGTGCTCGCGGTGCTCGCCTGCGTGGGCAATGACGAGGATGTCGAGCGCATCACGCTCGGCCCCGACGGCGCTTTCGCCGCGATGGACGCGGGCGCGCTGTTCGTCGATCACACCACAATCTCCGCGAAGCTCGCGCGGAGGCTCGCGGAGGAGGCCGAGACGCTTGGGCTGCACAGCGTCGACGCGCCCGTCTCGGGCGGCCAGGCCGGCGCGGAAAAGGGAACGCTCGCGATCATGTGCGGCGGCAGCCTCAAGGCGATGGCGATCGCCGAGCCGCTGATGCGTTGCTACGCCGCGCGCATCGTCCATGTCGGCAGACCAGGCGCGGGGCAGCAGACCAAGATGGTCAACCAGATCGCGATCGCGGGCGTGCTCGAGGGATTGTCCGAGGCGCTGCGCTTTGCCCAGGCGTCGGAGCTCGATCTCGACAAGGTGTTCGAGGCGATCTCGGGCGGCGCCGCGCAGAGCTGGCAGATGGTCAACCGCTGGGGCACGATGGCGCGGGGCGAGTTCGATTTCGGCTTCGCGGTCGACTGGATGCGCAAGGACCTCGGCCTCGCGCTCGACGAGGCGCGCGCCAACGGCGCGAGCCTCCCGCTCGCGGCGATGGTCGATCAGTTCTACGCCGAGGTTCAGGCGATGGGCGGTTCACGGCAGGACACGAGCTCGCTGGTGAGGAGATTGGGCAAATGAACCACCCTTCGTCATTCCCGCGAAAGCGGGAATCCAGCTTCTTCTTCTCTCTGCGAGGCCTCGAAAGAAAGCTGGATTCCCGCTTTCGCGGGAATGACGGGGTTCGGTTGTTTCTTGCAATCGCCTTCCTCCTCCTCCTCCCCTCCCCCGCGCTCGCCGACGCGCTGATCGACAACGCCAACGGCTACACGCTCGACGAGGACGGCGATCTCGTCCGCTTCACGGGCATCCTGTTCGATCCTGACACGGGCAGGATCACCCGCCTGCTCGACCGTAACGACGACCCGCCCGACGATCTCGACTTCCGCCACGACGCGCGCGGCGCGACCGTCATCCCGGGGCTGATCGACGCGCACGGCCATGTCATGGGGCTCGGCCAGGCCGCGCTCACGCTCGATCTTTCGGACACCGACAGCCTCGCCGAAGCGCAGGCGCGTCTCGCCCAATATGCCGCCGAAAACCCGAGCCCGCGCTGGATCGTCGGCCGCGGCTGGAACCACGAGCGCTGGGGCCTCGGCCGCTTCCCCACCGCCGCCGATCTCGACAGCATCGTCGCCGACCGCCCGGTCTGGCTCGAGCGCGTCGACGGTCATGCCGGCGTCGCCAACAGCCTCGCGATGCGTGAGGCCGGCGTCACCGCCGCGACCCAGGCGCCCAGCGGCGGCCGCATAGAGCGAACCGGCCGCGAGCCCTCGGGGTTGTTCGTCGACGCCGCGCAGGCGCTGATCGCCAACGCGATTCCATCGCTCCAGCCGCTCACGCTCGAGGAGGCGTTCGCCGAGACCCAGCAGATCCTGCTCTCCCACGGCATCACCGCGGTCGCCGACATGGGGACGAGCGAGAGCGACTGGCAGGTCATCCGCCGCGCGGGCGACGCCGACAGGCTCAACATCCGCGTGATCTCCTACGCGAACAGCCTCGAGACGCTGCTAGCGGTCGCCGGCACGGGTCCCACGCCCTGGCTCTACAACGGCCGGCTGCGCATGGTCGGGATCAAGATCTACGCCGACGGCGCGCTCGGCTCGCGCGGCGCCTCGCTCGCCGCTCCCTATGCCGACGCGCCCGACCAGCGCGGCCTGCCGCTGATCGACGATGTCGGCCTGCGCAACCTCTTGAGCCGCGCCGCGCTCGACCGCTTCCAGCCCGCGATCCACGCGATCGGCGACGCCGCCAACGCTCAAGCGCTCGGCGCGATCGAGGAGCTCGCGGCGCGCTACGACGACGACCGCCGCTGGCGGATCGAGCACGCCCAGGTCGTCGCTCCCGCCGATCTGCCGCGCTTCGGCCGCAACGGCATCATCGCCTCGATGCAGCCCGTCCACCAGACATCGGACCGGCTGATGGCCGAGGCGCGGCTCGGCCCCGACCGCCTGCTCGGCGCCTATGCGTGGAACTCGATGCTGCGCAACGGCGGCCGCCTCGCCTTCGGCAGCGATTTCCCGGTCGAAAGCCCCAACCCCTTCGCGGGCCTCGCCGCCGCGATCTCGCGCCAGGACGCCGCCGGACAGCCCCCCGGCGGCTGGCAGCCCCACGAGCGCGTGACGATGAGCGAGGCCTTCGCGGGCTTCACCACGGGCGCGGCCTACGCCGGCTTCGCCGAGCAGAATATCGGCCGCCTCGCCGTAGGCCTCTACGCCGATTTCGTGATCATCGACCGCGACATCTTCGACAACGCCACCCCCGAGGCGGTCCGCGCGACGCGCGCGGTCGAGACCTGGGTCGGCGGCCGTCGCTCCTGGGTCCGCGGCGCCGAGAATGCCCCCGATCCCAACGCCCCGATCGGGCCGAGGATCGTCCCCGAGACGACCGGCCCCGACGACGAGGAGGTGACGGGGCGCTGAAAGAATGTCGGGGATTCCCGTTTTCGGACAGTCGGCGATGATGGGATGACAAAACCCCGCGGATAGGCGTAGGATGCGCGCGGCGGAATTGACGGCGCGCAAAGGGCGCTTCGCAATTCCTTTGCCGGTGGTCACGGTTCGTCGTCGGACGAGACGCATTGCGCCCCCCGATGCCGGACACGCGCCGCAGGGGGGATGACATGCCCGATTTTCCCGCGATCCTCGATCTCGCCACGCTGACCGACGCCGACGGCTTCTCGGTCAGCGGGCTCAACGGCGAATGGCTCGGCATGAGCGTCGGCTCGGGCGATTTCAACGGCGACGGTTTCAGCGACGTGATCATCGGATCGCGCTACGGGCTCAACGGCGCGACCGCGACCGGCGCGGCCTATATCGTGTTCGGCGCGGCTTCGGGGCTCACCAGCATCAACGCGAGCGACCTCGCCAGCCCGGCGGGCTTCCGCATCCTCGGCGACGCCGCCGGCGATTTTCTCGGCGGCAGCCGCAACGCCGTCAGCTCGGCGGGCGACGTCAACGGCGATGGGATCGAGGACATCATCGTCGGCGCATTCCGCAACAACGACGTCCCCTATGACGCGGGCGCGGCCTATGTGATCTTCGGCAAGAACACGGGCTTCGCCGATATCGATCTGAGCGCGGGCCTCGCTTCGGGCGACGGCTTCGCGATCCTCGGCGCGTTCTCGCTCGACGAGACCGGCTACAGCGTCTCCTCGGCGGGCGACGTCAACGGGGACGGCATCGACGATCTGATGGTCGGATCGCGCTCGGTCGGCTCATATGATTATGGGACAGTGCACGTCATCTTCGGCCGGACCAGCGGCTGGGGAACGATCAATCTCGCGAGCTTCACGACCAGCGACAGCAACGGCTTCAAGATGGCCGGAGTGGCCCTGACGCCCCCATCCACCGGCGATCTCGCGGGCTGGGATTGCAGCTCGGCGGGCGACTTCAACGGCGACGGCTTCGACGATGTCATCGTCGGCGCGCCCGGCGGCGATGAGGGCGGATCCAACTCGGGGACGACCTATCTCGTGTTCGGCAAGGCGAGCGGGTTCGCGGACCTCAGCCTGGGCAGCCTTGCCGCGCCCAACGGCTTCCGCATCCTCGGCGCAAACAACGTCGATATCTCGGCGCGCGGCGTCGCGGCGGGCGACGTCAACGGCGACGGTCTCGACGACCTCATCATCGGCGCGCCCTTCTTCGGCAATCCCGATCAGGGCGCCGCCTATGTCATCTTCGGGCGCGCAACCGCCCCCGCTACCATCGACCTCCAGGCGCTCGCGCCGTCCGATGGCTTCATCATCACCGGAGGCCCCATCTTCACCAGCCTCGGCGAGAGCGTCTCCTCGATCGCCGACATCAATGGCGACGGCTTCGCCGAGATCGTGATCGGCGCGGAGGGCACCAGCAACGGCGGCGGCGCCTGGGTGATCTACGGCGGGACCGGCATCGGCGCGATCGACCTTTCCACGCTCACCGCAGCCCAGGGCTTCCGCATCCAGGGCGACACCTACGGCTTCGCGGGCGGTGCGGTCTCCTCGGCGGGCGACGTCAACGGCGATGGCATCGGCGACATCATCGTCGGCGCGCGCAAGGCCTATGGCGAAACCGGCTTCGGCGACGGCAAGGCGTACGTCATCTACGGCCGCGCGCCCGGCGAGGCGGTCGAGCGTATCGGCTCGGACGCCGATCAGGCGATCTTCGGGGGCGATTTCGCCGACACGCTCAAGGGATTGGACGGCGACGACACGCTGACCGGCGCCGGCGAAGCCGACGTGCTCGGCGGCGGCAAGCACAAAGATCTCCTGCTGGGTGGCGAGGGCGGCGACACGCTGGACGGTGACGGCGGTGCCGACACGCTCGTCGGCGGCGGCGGCGATGACGTGCTCGACGGCGATGCCGGCGACGACGCGATGGCCGGCGGCGCCGGAAACGATCGATACACGGTCGACAGCGCGGGCGACCTCCTCGTCGAGGGCTCGGGCAAGGGCAACGACACCGTCGTCGCGCGCGCCGATTTCGCCGCTGGCGCCAATGAGATCGAGCGCATCCAGGCGAGCTCGGCAACGGGCCTCGCGCTCTCGGGTGGCGCCGTCTCGGCGCTGATCACGGGCGACACGGGCGCCGACACGCTCTCGGGCGGCGCCGACAAGGACACGCTCGCGGGCAAGGGCGGCGACGACCGCCTCGTGATGGGCGGCGGCGGCGACGTGCTGACCGGAGCGGGCGGGGTCGACAGCTTCGTGCTGACCAACAATTTCGCGAGTTCGGACCGCGCCCAGATCACCGATTTCGTCTCGGGAACCGATAAGATCGAGATCGACGCGGGTGATTTCGGCGGCGGGCTCGTCGCGGGCGCGCTCGATCCCGATGCGTTCGTGTCCAACGCCACGGGCAACGCCGAGGACGCCGAGGACCGCTTCATCTACCGCGCGAGCAAGGGGCTGCTCTATTACGACGCCGACGGGACGGGTTCGGGCGGCGCGATCCTCATCGCCAAGCTCGTCGGCAGCCCGGCGCTCGCGGCGGGCGACTTCGTCATCGTCTCGGGCGTCGAGGTGGCGCCGCCGCCTGTGCTGCTCGCGGTAGGCGCGGTAGGCCTCGTGGCGGCCGGGCGATTGACCGAGCCGGGCGCCGCCACCGCCGAATGGATGATCGCCTGACGCCTCAGGCGGCGAGCATCCGGCGTTCGCGTTCAATCCAAGGGGCGAAGCTCGGGCGGGCGAACATCCGCGCGGCGAACTCCGCGAGGCGCGGGCGCTTGGCCGCGTCGAGCGCGATGCCGAGATGGTCGAGCCCGATCAGCGGGCTCGCGACCGCGACGTCGGCGAGCGTCAGCCGGTCCTCGATCAGCCAGCCCGATTCGGGGATGACGCTTTCGATGTAATCGAGCAGCGGCGGTAGCTCGTCGCGCTCGGCCGCCGCCGCGGCCGCCTCGTCGCCCTCGAGCCCGAGGAAGCGCGGGCCGACGATGCGGTTGAAGAACATCTTGACGAAAGTCGTCATCATCATCGTGTCGGCGAACTCCTCGAACCAGATCGCCCGCGCGCGCGCCCGCGGCTCGGTCGGGATGAGATTGGGCTCGGGGTGGAGCGCGTCGATATATGCGATGATTGCGGTCGAATCGCTCAGATAGAAATCGCCGTCGCGCAGCGCCGGAATCTTGCCGAACGGACTCGCCTTGCGGAAATCGGGATCCTGGTTGTTGAGCCCGGTCGGCACGGTCTCGAGCTCGACGCCCTTTTCCGAGGCGAAGGCGAGAACCTTGCGGACGAAGGGCGAGAGCGACGCGCCGTAGAGAATCATCATGGGGCTCCAATCCAGTTTCGTTATGCAACTTTGCTAGCCGCCTCCGACCCTCCGGGCAAGCGATAGTGATCGGCGAGCCGGTCGAGCGCGATCGCGAGCACGACCTTGCCCGCGCGGCTCGGCCAGCCGAGCGCGCCCTCGGCCTCGCGCAGTCCCTCGCCCGCGCAGACCACGCGCCAGAGGAT
>JACMKH010000186.1 GCA_014380205.1 Sphingomonadaceae bacterium | reverse complement strand
GCGCGCGTCAACGTCGCCGCCGCGCAGCTCGCCGAGCTCAACGCGCGCTCCAACCAGCTCAGCATCCGCGCGCCTGCGGCGGGCCTCATCCTCGAACGCATGGTCGAGCCCGGCCAGGTGGTCAGCGCCGGATCGGGCGTGCTGTTCCGGATGGCGCGCGACGGCGAGATCGAGATGAACGCCCAGGTTTCCGAGGCCGATCTCACGCGTCTCGCCATCGGCCAGGTCGCCCGCGTGCGGCCGGTCGGCACCACCGAGGTGTTCGAGGGGCAGATCTGGCAGCTTTCGCCGGTGATCAACCCCGACAGCCGTCAGGGCACCGCGAGCATCGCGCTCGCCTTCAATCCCGCGCTGCGCCCCGGCGGCTTCGCCCAAGCGGAGATCGTCAGCGGATCGGTCAACGCGCCGATCCTCCCTGAATCGGCGGTGCTCAACGACGATCAGGGCAGCTACGTCTATATCATCGACGCCGACAACAAGATCGTCCGCCGCCCGATCGAGGTCGGCAACGTCACGAACGAAGGCGTGGTGATTCGCGGCGGGCTGCGCGGCAATGAGCGCGTCGTCGTCTCGGCGGGCGCGTTCGTCAATCCGGGCGACGAGGTGATCCCGCAACGCGTAGCGCGCGGCGACACCGGATAAGGACACAGCCATGAGCTTCCGCCAGATCTCGACCTGGGCGATCAAGAATCCGGTTCCGCCGATCGTCTTTTTCGTCGCGCTGATGCTCGCGGGGCTGATCAGCTTCGCGCGGATGGACGTCAACGACAGCCCCGACGTCGATTTCCCCGCGGTCAACGTTCAGGTTTCGCAGCCCGGCGCCGCGCCGACCGAGATCGAGACCCAGATTACCCAGCGCATCGAGGCGGCGGTGCGCGGGGTCCAGGGAGTCGACGAGATCAGTTCGTTCGTCAACGAGGGCGACTCGCGGACTTTCATCCAGTTCGAGATCGGAACCCCGGTTGACCGCGCGCTCAACGACACGCGCAACGCCGTCGCGCAGATCAGGAGCGATCTTCCCGAAGGAATCCTCGAGCCGCAGGTGACGCGCGAGGACATCGCCGGCGGACCGATCGCGATTTACGCGGTCGAGGCCGACGACATGACGCTTGAGCAATTGAGCTGGTTCGTCGACAATACCGTCGCGCGCCGCTTCCTCAGCATCGAGGGCATGGCGAATGCGAGCCGCGGCGGCGGCGTCAGCCGCGAGATCCGGGTGATCCTCGATCCCGCCAAGCTCCAGAGCTTCGGGCTCACGGCCGGCCAGGTCAACGCGCAGCTGCGCCAGACCAACCTCAACGCCGCGGGCGGGCGCGCCGAGATCGCGGGCGCCGAGCAGTCGGTGCGCGTGCTCGGCAACGCCGACGACGCCTATGCGCTCGGCCAGGCCGAGATCGCGATCGGCGACGGTCGCCGCGTCAAGCTCAGCGACATCGCCGAGGTGCGCGACGCCTCGGGCGAGCAACGCACGCGCGCCAAGATGGGCGGGCGCGAGGTGGTCAGCATCAGGCTCGAGCGTTCCAAGGGCGCCTCGGACGTCTCGGTCTATGAGGCCGCGCAGGAGGTCATCACGGCGATCGAGGAGCAGAACCCCGGCATTCAGTTCACCGAGCTATACACCAGCGTTCCCTACACGATCGAAAGCTATCACTCGGCGATGGAGGCGCTCGTCGAGGGCGCGGTCCTCGCGGTGGTCGTCGTCTTCCTGTTCCTGCGCGACTGGCGCGCGACGCTGATCTCGGCGATCGCGATCCCGCTGTCGGCGATCCCGGCCTTCTGGTTTATGGACATGATGGGGTTCACGCTGAACTTCATCAGCCTGCTCGCCTTGAGCCTCGTCGCGGGCGTGCTGGTCGACGACGCGATCGTCGAGATCGAGAACATCGTCCGACACATGCGCATGGGCAAGAACTCCTACCAGGCGTCGATCGACGCGGCCGAGGAGATCAGCCTCGCGGTGCTCGCGACGACCATGTCGATCGTCGCGGTGTTCCTCCCCGTCGCGCTGATGCCGGGCATCTCGGGGCAGTTCTTCATCAGCTTCGGGATGACCGTGGTGTTCGCGGTACTGCTCAGCCTCGCGGTGGCACGGCTGATAACGCCGATGATCGCGGCCTATTTCCTCAAGGCCGAGGGCGTTCGCACCCACGGCGGAGGGCCCGTGCTCGACGGCTATATGAAGTTGCTCGACTGGTCCCTGCGCCATCGCTGGAAGACCGCGCTGATCGGCGGCGGCGGCGCGATGATCGCGACGGTGGTTACCTTCGGGACGCTGCCGATGACCTTCCAGCCCGTGCAGGACAACGACTTCAGCCAGGTTCTGATCGAGATGGTGCCGGGCACGACGCTCGAGCAGACCGAGGCGGTGTCGGATCAGGTCGCGGCGGTTTTGTATCAGCAACCCGAGGTCGAGGCCGCGTTCCAGCGGATCGAGCCCGCTAACGGGCGCATCTTCGTCACGTTGAGCGACGACCGTGAGCGCGAAAGCACCGAGTTCGAGCGCGCGACCGCGCCGCTCTTGCGCGACATCGCCGACGCGCGCGTCACCTTCCAGTCGCAGTCGGGCGGCTGGAGCGGGCGCGACATCACGATGACCCTGGGCGGCGAGGACCCCGAGGTGCTCGAGGCGGCCGCGCGCGATCTGCTCGAACAGATGGCCGGATTGCCGAGCATCCGCGCGCCGCGCATCGAGGGTGATCTCCAGCGCCCCGAGATCGTCATCACCCCGCGTCACGATCTCGCCGCCGATCTCGGCGTGACCACCGCGGCGTTGAGCCAGGCGATCCGCATCGCAACCCTCGGCGATATCAACCAGAACACCGCCAAATTCTCGCTGAGCGACCGCCAGGTTCCGATCCGCGTGATGCTCGACGAGGAATCGCGCGAGGATCTCGACACCATTCGCAACCTGCCCGTACCAACGGCGAACGGCGGTTCGGTTCCACTCGGCGTGATCGCTCGAATCGACTTCGGCGCGGGGCCGACCGAGATCCGGCGCTACAACCAGGTGCGCCGCGTCGTCATCGGCGCCGATCTCGCTCCGGGCCTCGTCAGCGGCGACGCAATGGCCGAGATCGATGCGTTGCCCTTCTGGGACAATCTCCCACAGGGCGTCGAGCGCGTCATCGCGGGCGACCAGAAATGGCAGGCCGAGCTGTTGCTCAACTTCGTCATCGCGGTGATCTCGGGCGTGCTGCTCGTCTTCGCGGTGCTCGTGCTGCTCTACAAGCGCGTGATGGCGCCGCTGGTCAACATGGGCTCGCTGCTGCTCGCGCCGCTCGGCGCGGGGCTCGCCCTACACCTCAGCGGCAACGCGGTGTCGATGCCGGTGTTCATCGGGCTGCTCATGCTGCTCGGCATCGTCGCCAAGAACTCGATCCTGCTCATAGATTTCGCGATCGAGGAGATGGGCAAGGGGGTCGAGAAGAACGCCGCGATCCTCGACGCGGGGCATAAGCGCGCGCAGCCGATCGTGATGACCACGGTCGCGATGGTCGCGGGAATGATTCCGACCGCGCTTTCGCTCTCGGGCGACGGATCGTGGCGCGCGCCGATGGGCTGGACCGTGATCGGCGGGCTGATCCTCTCGACGCTGCTCACGCTGGTCATCGTTCCGGCGAGCTTCAGCATCGCCGACAGCTTCGAGAAATGGCTCTCGAAGCGGTTCGGCTTGCTGCTCACCTACAAGCCGGGCGACGAGCACAGGACGGCGATCCAGCCCGCCGAATGAACCTGTTCGAACGCGCCCGGCTCGACCGGCTCAATCCCGCGCAAGGCGGGCCGCGCGGAATGCGCATCGTCGCGACGATGATGCTCGTGCTAATGGCCGGCATTTATTTCCTCGCGCGCGGCCACGAGCAGGTTCATCCCGCGTGGGGCTTCGTGCGCGCCTTCGCCGAGGCGGCGATGGTCGGCGGGCTCGCCGACTGGTTCGCGGTGACCGCGATCTTCCGCCATCCGCTCGGGATTCCCATCCCGCACACCGCGATCATCCCCAAGAACAAGGACCGCATCGGCGACACGCTCGCCCAGTTCCTCAAGGACAATTTCCTGATCCCCACGGTGGTCGCGCGGCGGATGCGGCGGCTCGACGTCGCGGGCGCGATGGGGCGCTTCCTGACCAGCCCGGCGGGCGAGGGGCGGCTTCGCGAGGGCGCGGCGGAGCTGCTCGCGCGCATCCTCGAATCGCTCGATCAGGAGCGGCTCGGCGGGACGGTCAAGTCGATGATCGCGAGCCGGCTGCGCGCGATCGAGGTCGGGCCGCTGTTCGGCCAGAGCATCGAGGCGGCGATCAAGGAGGACCGGCACCTGCCCGTGATCGACGGCATCGTCGCCTGGGCCGCGAACATCCTCGACGCCAACGAGGATGTGATCCGCGACATGGTCCATGAGCGCGCGGGGCGCATCCTGCGCTGGACCGGGCTCGACGAGCGCGTCGCCAATGCGATCATCGACGGGCTTCGCCGCATGCTTGTCCAGATGCACTACGACCCCGATCATCCGTTGCGCGCCAAGGCCAATGAGGGGGTCGAGCGGCTCGCCTTCGCGCTGCAGAACGAACCCGAGGCGCAGGCGCGCGCCGAGGAGTGGAAGCAGCAGATTCTCGCCAACCCCGCGGTCGGCCGCTGGATCGAGGGGCTGTGGGAAAGCGCGCGCGGCGGTCTGCTCCGCGCGGCGCGCGATCCCGACCGCGTGATGGAGGGCCGCCTCGGCGAGGCGCTGCGCGAGCTCGG
>JACMKH010000185.1 GCA_014380205.1 Sphingomonadaceae bacterium | reverse complement strand
CTCGTCGACCCCGCGCTCGGCGTGGTCGGCGAGACGCTCGCGGCCGAGCTTGGCCTGCCCTCCCCCGCGCTGCTCCAGGACGGCGCGTTCGGCGACGTCTATGTCGCGCCGGCCGTCCCCGCCGAGCGTCGCGACGAGGTGCTGAGGACGGCGATCGAGCGGTTCCGCGCGCACCGCCAGGTGTTCGCCGTCTACACGCGCGACGAGATTCTCGCGGCGCCGATGCCCACGCGCCCGCCCGAGCACTGGACCCCGATCGAGCGCGTCCGCGCCTCGTTCCACCCCGATCGCTCGGGCGATTTCGTCGTGCTGCTCGAGCCGCGCGTCACGCCGATCCCGACCACCGCGAGCGCTGTCGCGACCCACGGCAGCCCCTGGGATTACGACCGCCGCGTGCCGATCGTCTTCTGGCAGCCCGGCCGCGCGGGCTTCGAGCAGCCGCTCGGCGTCGCCACCGCCGACATCATGCCCACCCTCGCCGCGCTGATCGGATTGGATATCTCGGCCCGCGAGCTCGACGGGCGCTGCCTCGATCTCGATCCTGGGGAGGGGACGACCTGCCCGACCCGCTAGGCGGTCCGGTCCTCGGGCCGCTCGCTCAGATAATAGCGCTCGAGCGCCTTGAGCCCTTCGCCGAGCTCGAACACCATCGGCTGCCCCGTCGGGATCTCTAGGCTCGGGATGTCGATGTCCGAAATGTCCGAGAGATGCTTGACCAGCGCGCGCAGCGAATTGCCGTGCGCCGAGACCAGCACGCGCTTGCCCTCTTTGAGGCACGGCGCGATCCGCTCCTCCCAATAGGGCAGCACGCGCGCGATCGTGTCCTTGAGGCTCTCGTGCGTGGGGATCGCGATGCCCGCGTAGCGCCGGTCGTTGGTCAAGTCGAACTCGCCCGCCGGCTCGAGCGCCGGGGGCGGAATGTCGAACGAGCGGCGCCACACCTTGACCTGCTCCTCTCCGTGTTTGGTCATCGTCTCGGCCTTGTCGAGCCCGGTGAGCCCGCCATAATGCCGCTCGTTGAGCCGCCAGTGCTTCTCGACCGGCAGCCACAGCCGCCCCATCGCCTCCAGCGCTATGTGCAGGGTCTTGATCGCGCGCGTCTGGAAGCTCGTGAAGCACAGGTCGAAATCGAGCCCGCGCGCCGCCATCAGCTCCCCCGCCGCCTTGGCCTCCTCCTCGCCCTTCGGCGTCAGCGCCACGTCCCACCAGCCCGTGAAGCGGTTCTCAAGATTCCACGCCGACTGGCCATGGCGGATGAGCACGAGCTGGGTCATTCGCCAGTGCTCTCCGCCGCTATTGTTTGAGCCTTCGCAGGTATTGCCCAGCCTGCCACCGCAGCTCCCACTAAGAAAAAGAGAAAGGCGAACCACCCGAGCCACAGGACTGGATCGCGTATGCCGACCGGCACCTCCTCCCCCATGCTAATTCGATTGATATCACAGATTTTGTATACCCCAGGCTTGAGTTGCAACAAGGCAGATTGATCCGGAATCCGACGGATAGCAAGTGACATCAATACAAACGCGCATAGCAAGGCACATGTCATCCCCAATACGAATGCAAGACCAGATACTAAACTCATCGTTCTTTCCAATCGGTCGATATTTAGAACTGCGATCGCGCCTCCAGCGTTCAGAGCCAACAGAGATGCAATCATCCATTTTGCCAACGAAAAGGCTAAATCACCGACCAATTCACGTGAACGCTCGCCTCGCTCCCTCAAGATGCCAATTTGCTCCTGCGTGAGGTCAATCTCGTCGGGTTCGGTTACGACGGATGCAACCGCCGAGGTAGTCTTCATCATCAATCTCGCTGAAGCTCATCGATCACATCGAGCAGCGCGTCGACGCACGCCCGCCCGAGCAGCGCCGAGCGTTCGGGCGACCAGGCGCATTCGGCGTCGGGCAGGTCGTCGTTGTCCTTGAAGGGCATCTCGAGCGTCATCGAGACGCAGCCGTAGCGTTCGGCGAGCTGGTTGGTCGACATCGAGAGGTTGGCCGCGCGCTCGTGTGCCTTGGGATAGCCCTTCTGGGTCTGGAAGTCCGGCGAGCGCGCGGCGAGCGCGGCCTGGTAGGCGTCGTAGAGCGCGCCCTGACGTTCGGTCCAGCTCGGGATGCCGTCGAAGCCCGCCAGGAAGTTCGCGGGGATCGCCTCGTCGCCGTGGACGTCCATCGCGAAATCGACGCCGGTCTCGTCCATCTTGTCGCGCACAGCGAGCACCTCGGGGCTCTTCTCGGCGCTCGGCTCGTGCCATTCGCGGTTGAGGTTGGTCCCGACGGCGTTGGTCCTGAGATGGCCACGCCGCGATCCGTCGGGATTCATGTTGGGGACGACGTGGAATGCTGCTTTGGCGCGCAGGACACGGGAGACGGGGTCGGCGAGATCGGCGAGCCGGTCGAGCGCGCCCTCCATCCACCATTCGGCCATGGTCTCGCCCGGGTGCTGGCGCGCGTAGAGCCAGACGCTGAGCGGACCCTCGCCGAAGCTCAGGCAGTCGATCTCCTGCCCGTCGAGCGTCCGCCCGAGCGAAGCGAGGGTCACCCCCTCGCGCCCCGCGATTTCGGCGACGAAATCATGGTGGCGCTCCATCGAATAGGGCGCGAAATAGGCGAACCAGGCGCTGTCGCCCGCAGGCGTGTAGCGGATCGTCAGCACGCCATCGGCATAAGAGGTATCGGCGGTCCGCCACGCCTCGCGGTCCTCCGAGACGCGCGCGCGATAGCCCTGCCAGCCGCGCGGATAAGCCGAGTCCTTGCAGTTGGTGATGCGCAACGTGAGCGCGCGCCCGCGACCGCCCGTCACGCGAAAATGGAACCACTGATAAAAATCCGAACCTTGATCCTTGACGATCTCGAGCTCGGCCGCGTCGCCGTCGATCGAGAGGACGCGGATGTTGCCGCTATCGAACGCGGCGCAAATGCTGATGGTCATTCGACCTCGATAGTGCGCCCCGATTCGCCAGGGAAGCCCTGAAACAGCGCCGTTGCGAGCCGGCGGACGGTTACGGACGGATCGGCGTCCTCGAGCCGATCCTCGCGGATCGCGCGACCGTACCAGACCAACGTGCCCTCCGAGCGGCGCTTGAGCGCGACCTCGAGCTGGGTTACCGCGACTTCGCCCGCGCCGCCGCCAACCGGAACGGTTACCCCGCCGCCGACGCCGACGCCGACATCGCCTCCGAAGCGGCCGCCGCCGATGCCGATGCTCACGGTCGAGCGTCGAAGCGCGGCGCGCGCGCCGCGCTGAACCTCGACCACGGCGACCATCTCCGACTCCTCGAGAGTGGTGCGCGAGAAGCCGAGGCGTGTCAGCTCCTCGGCGACGATGTTCGCATAGCTCTCCCATTCGAGCCCGTGCTGTGTATGGTCGGCGGGCTCGGTCGCGAACGGGCGCGCAGGGATCGGCTGGCCGAGATGGGAACGCGTGACCTCCATGTCGCGCGTCGCGGGCCCGCTCGCGCAAGCCGAGACGAGCGCCAGACTGGCGAGCGCGGCGAGGGGTGCGATCGATTTCATCTGGCTCCTCCCAAGCGAATCTCTTTGCGTGTTCGTTCAACGCTTCTTACGCCTTTTTGCTGCATGGGCGAGTCAACGTAAGGCGGAGACGCCGACGCCGGTTGGTCGGCGCAACGAGGAGGGCGGATGCAAGTCGCGGAGACGGTCGACGAGCATCCCGCCGTGCTGGTCACCGGGGGCGCGGGCTATATCGGCAGCCACGCCGCGCTCGCGCTGCTCGACGCGGGCCGGCGCGTGATCGTGCTCGACAATCTCGTGACCGGCTTCCGCCGCGCCGTACCCGAAGTCGCGGTGTTCGTCGAAGGCGACATCGCCGACGATGCGCTCGTCCGCGCGCTGCTCGCCGAGCATGGCGTCGGCGCGATCATGCATTTCGCGGGCTCGGTGGTCGTCGCCGAATCGGTCGAGAACCCGCTCAAATATTACGACAACAACACCGCGCGCAGCCGGTCGCTGATCGCGAGCGCGCTCGCGGGCGGCGTCCGCCATTTCATCTTCTCCTCGACCGCAGCGGTCTATGGCGTCCCCTCGGACGAGCCCGTCGACGAGAGCTGGCCGACGCGCCCCGCCAATCCCTACGGCACGTCCAAGCTGATGACCGAAACGATGCTCCGCGACGCGGCGGCCGCGCACGGCTTCAATTATGGCGCGCTGCGCTACTTCAATGTCGCGGGCGCCGACCCCGCCGGCCGCGCGGGCCAGTCGACCCAAGGCGCGACCAACCTGATCAAGGCCGCCGTCGAGGTTGCGACGGGCAAGCGCGACAGCCTCGCCATCTTCGGCGACGACTGGCCGACGCCCGACGGGACGGGCGTGCGCGATTATATCCACGTCTCCGATCTCGTCGCCGCGCACATCGCGCTGCTCGACCGCCTCGAGGTCGAGACCGCGACGAGCCACGTCCTCAACTCCGGCTATGGCCGCGGCGTGTCGGTCCGAGAGGTGATCGCCGCGGTCGAGCGCGCCTCCGGCAAGCCCCTCCCCTGCCACGTGGCGCCACGCCGCCCAGGCGATATCGCACAAATGGTCGCCAACAGCGACGCGCTGGGCGCGACGATCGACTGGCGTCCCCGCTTCGCCGATCTCGACGCCATCGTCGCGCATGCGCTCCACTGGGAGCGCACGATCGGCGCGCAACTGGCGGATTAGGGCCGCAGCCTGCGCTCCACATCGACCGGCGAGATCGCGAGGCCGTCGCTCCCCGCCCCCGCGCCGAGCAGCCCGAGCAGCTCGCCCTCGGCGAGATCGATCTCGACGATGAAGCCCGGCGCGGTTTGCGCGACATAGAGCCGCGCGCCATCGGGCGAAAAGACGATCGTGACCTGCTGGGTCTCGGCATTGCCGAGCACGGTCTGGGTGCGCCGCACCTGGTGGCTCGCCACGTCGATCAGCGTGAGCGTCCCCTCGGCGTAGTTCGAGGTGACCGCCGTGCGCCCGTCGGGGCTGATCGCGACGCGGATCGGCGTCTGGCCGACCGCGATCTCGGCGACGCGTTCGAGGCTCGCGGTGTCGAACACCACCACCTTGGCGCCGTCGCGGTCGGCGACCCAGAGCTCGCGGCCGTCGGGGGTGAGCGCGATCCCCTCGGCCGCCTCGCCGACCGCCAGATCGGTGATCTTGCGCCGCTCCGCGAGGTCGATCACGGTGACCGTGCCGCTGCCGACGTTGGCGACATAGGCGCGCGCGAGATCGGGGCTCACCGCGACCATGTGCGACCCCTCCTGCCCGGTCGGGATCGCGTGCATGGCGCGGCTCGCCATGTCGACGATCGTCAGCGTGCCGCTGTCCTCGGTGGTGACGATCAGCCGGTTGTCGCGCGTCCAGACGATCCCGTGCGGCGCGGCGTTGGGCGCGAGGTCGATCGTGTCGACCTTCTCGGCGCGCGCGATGTCGATGATGTCGACCGTCGTCCCCGCATAGGAGACCACCGCCGCTTGGCGGCCGTCGGGCGAGACCGCGACCTCGTGCGGCTGCTCGCCCGTCTCGATCCGCGCACGCTCGCGGCCGGTCTCGAGGTCGATCAGGCTGACGCTCGCCTCCCCCTTGTTGCCGACGATCAGCGTGTCCGCGGCGGCGGGCGCGGAGACCAATACAAGCGCGGCGAGCACCAGCCTCACGTCTGCAGATACCATCGTTGCTCTCCCTCCAGCCCCACCGCCGTCAGCACATCGGTCATGAACGCCCCCGTATCGATGCCGATGCGGTTCGCCTTGTCCTCGATGTCGCGCGAGATCGAGTGGCCGTGGACGACGACCGCGCCGTGATCGGCGGCGCTGTCGAGGAACTCCTCGCGGATCCAGAGCATGTCGCGCGGCTGCTGCGCCTCGAAGCCGACGCCGGGCCGGATGCCCGCATGGACAAAAAGATAGTCGCCGTGGCGGATCTGATAGGGCAGGCTCTCGAACCAGGCGAGATGCGCCTCGGGGACGACATGCCGGGCCGCCGCGACGATCTCGTCGCTCGTGCCGATCGAGAGCAGGCCGGGGGGGACGCCGTAGCTGACCAGAGTCTGGCGGCCGCCGAACGCGAGCCAGCTGTCGAGCCAGTCGTCGTGCCCGCGCAGCACGGTGAGCATCGTCGCCTCATGGTTGCCGAGCAGCGCCTCGCGCCGCGCGAAGCCCCGGTCCCAGCTCCGCGCCGTCTCGACCGCGCGCGCCGATTCGGGGCCGCGATCGACGAGATCGCCGAGCAGCAGCACGATCACCTCGACGCCGTTTCCCCGCGCCTTGCTGTCCGCCTCGATCCGGTCGAGCAGCGCGTCGAGCAGGTCGGCGCGGCCGTGGACGTCGCCGATCGCGTAGACGCGCGTCCCCGGCGGCGCGGAGGGTTTGGGCCTGCGGCGGAAGATCGATTTCAGCGGATTTCCCTCGCGGATCGGGTTGACTTGGCGCGCCTCGACCCATAGGTGCGCGGCTCGTTTCCGACAACCGAACAGACGTGCGAGGCGTTGGCCCGATGAAAGTCCGTAATTCCCTGAAGTCGCTCAAGGGCCGGCACCGCGACAACCGCGTGATCCGCCGCAAGGGGCGGACCTACGTCATCAACAAGGTCCAGAAGCGCTTCAAGGCGCGCCAGGGCTAAGGGGCGCGCGGCGCGCTGCCATTTCGCGTGCCGCCATCCAACTCGTCACCCCGGACTTGATCCGGGGTCCATTGGCGCTCCGTTTCGAAATCGCGCGGACGCTTGCGCTCATGGATGCTGAAACAAGTTCAGCATGACAGCCACTCCGGCCGCTAACCCGCCGCCTTATGCCGCTTCAACTCATCCCCCACCAGCCGCACGATGTGCAGCACATTGGTCGAGCCCGGCGTCCCGAACGGCACGCCGGCCATCACGATCACCCTGTCCCCCGCCACCGCGATCCGCGCGCGCAACGCCATGCGCTTGGCCTTGGCGACCATCTCCTCGAAGCTCGCGACGTCGCGCGTGTGGCTCGCGTGAACGCCCCATAGCAGCCCGAGCCGCCGCGCGGTCGCGAGGCGCGGGGTGAGCACGAGCAGCGGCACCG
>JACMKH010000184.1 GCA_014380205.1 Sphingomonadaceae bacterium | reverse complement strand
TCGTTGATCGCGCGCTCGGCGAGCGGCGCGCGGAGCGGCCATTCGACGCCGGCGGGCTCGAACGCTGTGGGCGCAGCCTGGGCGGGGGCAAGCTCGGCGGGCTCGGCCTCGTCGCCGAGATCGGCGAGCACCGACTGGACCGCCCCCGCGTCGATCTCGCCCAGACTCTCGACCGCGCCGAGCAGCAGCACGCGCCCGGCGAGGGTGTTGAGGCGGCGCGGCAGCCCTTCGCTGGCGTGGTAGAGCGCGGCGAAGGCGTCATGCGTGAAGCGCGGATTGCCCTGCCAGCCGACCAGCGCGAGCCGGTGGACGAGGTAGGGCTCGACCTCGGACGGCCCCATCGGATCGAGATGGTGAGTCGCGATAACGCGCTGGCGCAGCTGCTCGAGATGCGGCGCAGAGCGCAGCCGATCGCGAAACTCGGGCTGGCCGAGCAGGAAAATCTGGACGAGCGCGCGGCCTCCCGACTGGAAGTTCGACAGCATGCGCAGCTCTTCGAGCGCCGAGATCGGCAGGTTCTGCGCCTCGTCGACGATCACCAGGGTGCGCTTGCCGTCGCGCGCCTGGGCGTGGAGGTAGCGCTCGATGCGGTCGAGCAGCTGCGCCTTTTCGGCCCCCTCGGTGGCGAGGCCGAGCTGCTGAGCAACCATGCGCAGCATGTCGGCGCTGTCGAGCTGGGTCGATACGATGCGCACGGCGCTGAGCCGCGCGGTGTCGATGGTCGCCATCAGATGCGCGACGAGCGTGGTCTTGCCCGCGCCGATGTCGCCCGTGATGACGATGAAGCCTTCGCCCTGCGCGAGGCCATAGCCGAGATAGGCCATCGCCTTGCGATGCGTGTCGCTCTCGAACCAGAAGCGCGGATCGGGCGTGAGCTGGAAGGGGTTTCCGCTGAAACCGTAATGATCGGTGTACATTGCGAGCCTTCCTTTAGAACCCGTACCGCAGCCCGAGCAGCAGCGAGCCGTCGACCTGGCTTTCCTCCTCGTCGACGTCGCTGGCGAAGATGCCCGCGCTGGCGCGGCCGGTGAGGCCTTCCATGAAGTCGATCGAATAGCCGGCGGCGGCGCCGATGCCGAAGGCGTCGCCCGCGCCGGGCAGGCCGCTGTTGAACCAGTTGGCGTAGAGCGCGCCGTCGATCGCCGAGCGCGAAGTGAGCTGGTAGCCGACATTGCCCTGCACCGCGAAATTCTCCTCGGTAACGCTCGCGAGCTCGAAATTGGCGTTGGTCTCGACCGGCGCGAGATAGCGGCGGTGCTGATAGCCCGCGCCGATGCCGTAGCTCAGCCGCCCGCGCCCGCCCGAATAGACCAGCGCCGCGCCGCGGCTGCGGAAATTGGAGCTGTTGACCGAGGCGAAGCCGTTGTTGAAGCAGTTGCCGGGGTTCTCACCGCTTCCGCCGAACGCGCAGTTCGAGAATTGGCCGAAGGGGTTGCGCTCGAGCTCGAAATCGGTGGGCATGCCAGCGATCGTGTTGACCGTGCTCCGGCCGAAGCTGTCGACGGTGTTGTAGACGCTGACCACGAGCCCCGAATTCTCGTCGATCTGATAGCCGAGATGGCCCTGATAATAGACGCTATCGTAGCGCCAGCCGACATGCGCGGCGAGCTCGAGCCGCGGGCTCGGCCGCCACAGCAGCCCGACGTCGTAAATCAGCCCGTCGGTCTCATAGGCAAGCAGGCGCGGCGCGGCCTCGTCCGACTGGAGGCGCCCGTTGGCGTCGAGGACGGGATCGCCGTCGGCGTCGACGAGGATATCGTCCTGGGTGATCTCGACATTCTCGTAGCCGACGCCGCCGAGCAGCGCGAGCGTCGCCGAGACCGGCACGGTGACGTCAAGGCGGGCGAGGCGGCTCTCGTAGCGCTGGTCGAGCTGGTCGGCGTCCTCGCGCGCCCATGCGCCCGAGGCGATCCAGCCGAAGGGCAGCGAAGTGCCCGGCGCCATGCCGACGCTGGCCGAAGCCTGATGATAGGTCGAGCTGTCGGCGTAATCGACGGGCGGACGGCCGGGCTGCTGGTTGGCCGCGAGATTGTCCTCGACGTGCGTGTAGCCGAGCTGATAGCCGCCGCCGACCTGGAGGTCGCCGACCTGGGTCGAGAAGGTGGGGCCGGCATAGGCCGAATAGACCTGGCTCTCATTGTCGCTGTCGCCGACGCCGAAGCCGGGATCGGCGCCGCCCGATTCGGTGCGCGCGCGCGCGGCCAGCGCGCCCGCCTCGAGGCTGAGCCCGCGCGTGAGCTGGACGCGACCGCGGACGAGGCCGCTGTGGACATCGTCGTTGGCGAGATCGTCCTGCCAGTCGATCCGGCGCTCGTAGCGGTAGGAGGCGCCGACCTCGATCCGCCGCGTCGAGATATGCGCGTCGACCCCCGCCGCGACGGCGGTGTAGGTGACGACGTCATTGCCCGCGCCGCCGCTCGAGCTGAGATCGGCGTCGAAGACCTGCTGGACCTCGATATAGGGCGCTATCTCGGTGCGCGCGGCGGCGGGCGAGCCCGCGACCAGCACACCCGCCAGCGCGGCGCCCCAGATGATGTTCCTGAACCCGGTCATGATGCGTCCCCGTATCCGTAGTAGCTGCCGAAGCGCCGTCCTCCCGGGGCAAAGCTCGCTGCGTTGAGAAGCAGCTGGATTCGTTGACAACCGTCGAGCATCGCGATCGCCTCGCGCAGTTCGGCCTCGCTGGTCTGATCGGCCTTGACGACCATCACCGTCTGGCCCGCGTGGAGCGCGAGCACCGAGGCCGGCGACGCCGACAGCGCGGGCGGCGAATCGAAGATGACGATGCGCGCGGGCGAGCGGTCGAGCAGCCGGGCGAAGACGTCGCGCGTCCGGTTCGAGGCGATCAACTCGGTGGCGTCATCGCATCGCGTTCCGGCGGGCAGCACCGAGAGGCGCGGAATGTCGGTCGCGATCAGGCACGATTCGACGTCGAGCGCATGGTCGGCAAGCGCGTCCATCAGCCCGGGGCCGTCGTCGAGCCCGAAGGTCGAAACGACCTCGGGTTTGGAGAAATCGCCGTCGATCAGGACGACATCAAGCTCGGGCTCGCGCGCCATCGAGAGTGCGAGATTGACCGAGCAGAAGGTCTTGCCCTCGTCGGGACTCGCCGAGCAGACGAGGATCAGCCGGCCGTTCTCGATCGGCCCGCCGTCGCGGCCGGCGGCGGCCAGCAGGAGCTGGCGCTTGACCACGCGGAACTCCTCGGCGAGCCGGCCGGGGCGGTCCTCGGGAAGGATGAAGCCGCGCTCGGCGAGGCGCGCGCGATCGACCACGGCGGCACGGTGCGTGGGCTGGTAGACAGGCGCGCCGATCCGGTCGCGCCGCCTCCCGTCGCGCCCGCGCCCACCGCCGCGCC
>JACMKH010000183.1 GCA_014380205.1 Sphingomonadaceae bacterium | reverse complement strand
GAGGCGCGCCGGTCGATCCGCGCGACCTCGGGGAGGAACGCCGCGAGATGCGGAATCCGCGCCACCCCGCGCCCCGGCACGAGAAGCGCGCGCGCGCTCAGGCGATAATGGACCGGGCCGGGCATCGGCGCGCGATGAAGGGGGTCGCGCGCGTTGGCAAGCGCGCCGCGATCACCCCGTTGGGCAGCGCCGCACGTCGAATGTATCGTCGCGCCAGCAGCGCGGATCGAGATTGGGCAGCGGCGGGACGGGCACCGGCGCCTGGGTCGGCAGGATCGTCTCGCCGACCGGCTGGAGGCTCATCCGCATCTCGCGCATCCGCGCCTGCGCGGTCTGGAAGAGCTGGCCCTTGGGCCGCGTCAGCGCCTCGCGGCCGACATCGCTCGCGACATGGCAGAAGCCGCGCTGGCCCCCGACCACGACATAGGACTGGTACATGGTCGTGGTGTATTCATCCATCCGCTCCTGCCAGCTCGCGCCCGCCGTGCGCCGGAAATAGGCTTTGAGTCCCTCGTAGGCGGCGGCGAGCTCGGTCGCGTGATGCTGGAGGATCTCGTTGTAATTGCGGACCGAGTTGGCGAGCGGCCAATATTGGCAGTTGAGCGCGGCGACGTTGAGCCCCGAGCGCAGGTTCCAGATCAAATTGGCGCGCTCCTCGGCGGGGGTCGGGCTGACCATCGTCGGGATGAACAGCCCCGCCTCGTTGCCGCTCGCGGGGCCGGTCTGGTAGGGGGGCGGGTAGAAGAAAATCTGCGCGCGCGCGGGCGCGGCGAGCGCGAGCAGCGCGATGAGCGCCACGATCAATGGCCGGAAACGGGCAAAAAGGCTGGGCACGCGACATACTCCCCGAACTCGTCGCGCCCCTCTAACGCATCGGCGCGCGAGGGACAGCCGTAAATCCGGATCGGCGAGACATCCGTCGCTTGCGCGTCACGGACTGTCGCCGCGCGAGAAAAAAGGGAGGCGCCCGCGAAGGCGCCTCCCAAAGGTGTCACGATGGCGCGGAGACTATTCCTCCGAGGCGTTCTCGGCCTCTTCGGTCTCGGTCTCGTTGCCGCCGCCGGTCTCGGCCGAGTCGGCGGGCATGGCGTTCTCCATGCCCATGCTTTCCTCGGCGCCGAGCGTGCCGTCGATCACGGTGGTGTCGTCGACCGCATTGCCGTCCATCGGATCGGTGTCGGTGACGACGGTATTGTCGCCGTCGGCCTCCGTGCCGCCGCCGCAAGCGGCGAGCGACAGAGCGGCCGCGACGGCGAACGCGCCGCCGGCGAGTTTGGTAATCGAACGCATAGCTGTACTCCCTAGCTGATTTGACCCGGTCCGCTCACGCGGGGTCCGGGTCATGTTACATTATATCGGCGCGAACCGCTTTGCTCAAGCGATTTCGTAGAGTTTGCGACGAGCCGAGCGCCGCCCGCCGCCAAGCCTTGGAGAAACGACGGAAAACGGGTTAGGAGCGCGGCGTCGAGCGCGCTCATATCGGTGCCCCAGCCGAGCTCGGCGAGGCTGGTGACGCCATGATCGGCGACCCCGCACGGCACGATCCCGGCGAAGTGCGAAAGCTCGGGATCGACGTTGACCGCGAAGCCGTGAAGCGTCACCCAGCGGCGCACGCGCACCCCGATCGCGGCGATCTTGGCCTCCTCGGCGCCGCGCCCCGTCCAGATGCCGATCCGGCCGGGCTCGCGCCGCGCCTCGACGCCGAGATCGGCGAGGCTGTCGATCAGCCAGCCTTCGAGGCCGTGGACGAAGCGGCGGATGTCGCGCCCACGCGCCTCGAGATCGAGCAGCACATAGCCGACGCGCTGCCCCGGTCCGTGATAGGTGTAGCGCCCGCCGCGTCCCGCGACATGGACGGGGAAGCGGCCAGGCGCGAGCAGCTCGCCGGGCTGCGCGCTGGTTCCCGCGGTGTAGAGCGGCGGGTGCTCGAGCAGCCAGACCAGCTCGCGCGCGTTGCCGTCGCGGATCGCCGCCGCGCGCGCCTCCATCTCAGTGAGCGCCGCCGCATAGTCGGTCAGCCCCGGCGAGACGCGCCATTCGATGTCGTCGAGCGTCATCGCCCCGCGATGCGCGCCGCGCCGCTCCCGATCAAGGCCTTGCGCCCAATCCCGCGCCGACTATGAGGCGGCGATGGCGACCCGCCCCGCATTCTCCCCGAGCGCCGCCTGGGACGAGGTCAACGCGACGCTGCGAGCCGAGCTGCGGCTGCTCGTCGCGATCGCGGGCGCGTTCTTCCTGCTTCCCGCGGTGCTCGTCGACTATATCGTTCCCGATCCCGAGGGGCTGACGAGCTTCGCCCAGCTGGTCGAGGCGGTGCGCCCGCATCTCCATTGGTTCCTGCTGCTCAGCCTCGTCCAATATATCGGGCAGCTCGCGATCCTCGCGCTGATCCTCTCACCCGAGCGGCTGACGGTGGGCGGCGCGATCGGGCGCGGCTTCCAGCTGCTTCCCTTCTACTTCCTGCTCTCGATCTGCACCAACGTGCTCACAGGGCTCGGCCTGCTGCTGCTGATCGTTCCGGGGCTCTGGCTGATCGCGCGGCTTTCGGCGACGGGACCCGTGCTCGTCGCGGAGGGCGCGCGCTGGCCCTTTCCCGTGATCGCGCGCGGCTTTGCGCTGACCAAGGGCAACGCGCTGCCGATCTTCGCCTTTCTGTTCATCGTCGCGATGATCTATCTGCTGATCTCGGTCGTCGTCAGCCTCGTGTTCGGGGCGGCGCTCGGCATGGCGGGCCTCGGCATGACCGAGCGCGAGGCGGGCGCGACGATACTCTCGATCCTTGGGGGGATCGTCAGCGCGGCGGGCGCGACGATCTTCACACTGATGTCGATCGCGATCTATCGCCAGCTCGGCGGCGAGCCCCGCGCCGCGCGCGTCTTTTCGTGACCGCTATTCGATGATCGGCACGTGCGGCGCGAGCTCGCGGTCGAGGAGCCCCGCGAGTCTCGGATCGGCGAAGCTTTCGACCGCGGTCCCGCGCGGCGTGAAGCCCGAGCGGCGGTAGAAGGCCAGCGCGGCGGGGTGATCGAGCGTGCAGGTGTGGACGTGGACGCGCGTGACGCCAGGCCGCCACGCGAGCGCGAGCGCATGCGCCATCAGCCAGCGGCCGTGCCCCTGCCCCACGCGCTCGGGGACCAACCCGAAATAGGCGAGCTCGCATTCGTCCGCGACGCTATGGTCGAGCTCGAGCAGGCCCACTTCCCCGCCAGCAGGGTCCTCGGCCGCATGGACCGAGATGCCCGGATCCCGGATCACCGCGCGCAGCCCCTCATCGTCGAGCGCGAGCCGCGAGAACCACAGCCACGGCCCGCCGACGCGGCGGAACAGCGCGCGGTAGCGTTCGGGATCGGGCTCGTCCCAGCGTCGCAGTGTCAGCGGAGACGCGGGCGGCGGCGCGGGCGGGGGCGGGACGCGCATGTCGAGATAGGTGACGATCGTCGCGATCCGCCCGGGCGGGACGACCTCTAGCCCCATGTCGCCACCGGCGGCAGGCTCATCAGGATCGCGTCGATGTTGCCGCCGGTCTTGAGCCCGAACAGCGTGCCGCGGTCGTAGACGAGGTTGAACTCGGCGTAGCGTCCGCGCCATTCGAGCTGCGCCGCGCGCTCGGCCGCGCCGAACGGCTCGCGCATCCGCCGCCGGACGATCGTCGGAAAGGCGGCCAAGAACGCTTCTCCCACCGCCTCGACGAAAGCGAGATGCGCGACGAAGCCCGCGTCGTCCTCGATCTCGAGATGGTCGAAGAAGATGCCGCCGACGCCGCGACGGACCTCGCGGTGCGGGATCCAGAAATAGTCGTCGGCCCACGCCTTGAAGCGCGCATAGTCGCCCGGTCCGTGCGTGTCGCATGCCGCCTCGAGCGCGGCGTGGAAATCGCGCGTGTCCTCCGCATAGGGGATCGGCGGGTTGAGGTCCGCGCCGCCGCCGAACCAGCACCTGGTCGTGACGAGGAAGCGCAGGTTCATATGGACCGCCGGAACATGCGGATTGGCCATGTGCGCGACGAGGCTGATCCCGGTCGCGAAGAAGCTTGGATCGCTCTCCGCGCCATGGATGGTCGCGGCGAACTCGGGGCTGAACACGCCGCCCACGGTCGAGACGTTGACGCCGACCTTCTCGAACACCGCGCCCTTCATCACGCCGCGCACGCCGCCGCCGCCCGCCTCGCCGCCGGCGTCCTCGCGTTCCCACGGGATGAACTCGAAGCGCGCCGCGCCGCCCGCCTCGGCCTCGATCGCCTCGAACGCGGCGCAAATCCGATCACGCAGATTCTCGAACGCCTCGCGCGCGCGCCGTTGCCGCGGATCGAGCTCAAGCGGGGCCGCTGGCGTCTCCATGGCGCGTCCTTATCCGCTCCGCGCGCCCGCTCACAAGCGCCGCAAAATGTGTGTTGGCAATCGCCGCCTTGCGCGGCTATCAGGCCAGGGCAGGGGCCGCCGGGCGCATTTGGGCGGTTCCACAGGGGCATCCGCTCCGCGTTCCGATCGAAGCGACAAAAGGCTGAGGGATGGCGACGGCTGAACATATCGAAAATCCCCCGGCGGAGCTTGGCGAGGGCGGGGTTCGCCGCCGCGATTTCCTCAACATCGCCGCGGTCAGCGTTGCGGCCGTCGGCGGCGTCGCGACACTGTTCCCGCTGATCACCCAGATGAGCCCTTCGGCGGATGTGCTCGCGCTCGCCTCGATCGAGGTCGATCTCGCGGGGATCGAGCCCGGCCAGGCGATCAAGACGACCTGGCGCAAGCAGCCGATCTTCGTGCGCAACCTCACCCCCCAGGAGATCGCCGCCGCCAACGCGACCCCGCTCGCCGACCTGCGCGACCCGCAGACGCTCGCCGAGCGCACCCAGGAAGGCCACGGCAACTGGCTGATCACGCTCGCGGTGTGCACGCATCTCGGCTGCGTTCCGCTCGGCGCCGCCGAGGGCGAGAACCGGGGCGAGTTCGGCGGCTATTTCTGCCCCTGCCACGGCTCGCACTACGACACGGCGGGGCGCATCCGCAAAGGGCCCGCGCCGCTCAACCTCGAAGTGCCCGAATACGCTTTCACCAGCGACACCATCGTCAAGATCGGCTGAGGCAGACCAAGATGAGCTTTCCCTGGGCCCGGCAATACGATCCCAAGAACCCCTTCATGCGCTGGATGGACGAGAAGCTGCCGCTGCCGCGGCTCGTCTACAATGCGGTCGGCGCGGGCTATCCGGTGCCGCGCAACCTCAATTATTTCTGGAACTTCGGCGTGCTCGCCGGGCTCGCGCTGGTCATCCAGATCGTCACCGGGATCGTCCTCGCGATGCATTACGCGGCGAGCGGAGACATCGCGTTCAACTCGGTCGAGCACATCATGCGCGACGTCAACTCGGGCTGGCTGTTCCGCTACCTCCACGCCAACGGCGCGAGCCTGTTCTTCGTCGCGATCTACATCCACATGTTCCGCGGCCTCTATTACGGCTCGTACAAGCCGCCGCGCGAGATGGTCTGGCTGCTCGGGCTCGTCATCTATCTGTTGATGATGGCGACCGCGTTCATGGGCTATGTGCTTCCCTGGGGGCAGATGAGCTTCTGGGGCGCGCAGGTGATCACGGGGTTCTTCTCGGCGATCCCGCTGGTCGGCGAGGAGATCCGCGTCTGGCTGCTCGGCGGCTACGCGCCCGACGGCGCCACGCTCAACCGCTTCTTCTCGCTCCACTATCTGCTGCCCTTTGTCATCGCGGGGGTCGTCATCCTCCACATCTGGGCGCTCCACATCCCGGGCTCGGGCAACCCCGCGGGGATCGACGTCAAGGGCGAGCAGGACACTGTCCCCTTCCACCCCTATTACACCGCCAAGGACGGCTTCGGCGTCGGCATCTTCCTGATCCTGCTCGCGATCATGACGTTCTTCCTACCCAATTATCTCGGCCATGCCGACAATTATATTCCCGCGAACCCGCTCTCGACCCCCGCGCACATCGTCCCCGAATGGTATTTCTGGCCCTTCTACGCAATCCTGCGCGCGTTCACGGTGGATCTGATCCTGCCCGCCAAGCTGTGGGGCGTGCTCGCGATGTTCGCCTCGATCCTGCTGCTGTTCTTCCTCCCCTGGCTCGATCGCTCGCCGGTGCGCTCGGGCAACTACCGTCCCCAATTCCGCATCTGGTTCTGGGTGCTCGTGCTCGACGTGCTCATCCTCGGCTGGATGGGCGGGCTGCCTCCGGAAGAGCCCTATGTGATGATCAGCCAGGTCGCGACGATCTATTATTTCGCGCATTTCCTGATCATCCTGCCGATCGTCTCGCGGATCGAGCGGCCGTTGCCGCTGCCCAATTCGATCACCGAGGCGATCCTCAGGCCCGGCAAGGGCGAGCAGCAGGCGCCGCCGGGGATGGGCAGCGAGCATCAGCCCGGCGATCCCGAGCCGCGCCCCGCCGGACAGGAGGCCTGACAAGATGGTGCGGCTCATCGCCTTCCTCGTCGGCATCGGCCTTGTCGGGGTGCTCGCCTTCTCGCTGATCACCGGCGCGGTCAATTTTATCGCCGACCCGCCGCAGGCGACCGTCGAGCACGAGTTCCACGAGGAGCCGCGCGATGTCGCCTTTGCGAGCGACGGACCGTTCGGCCATTTCGACCGCCAGCAGCTCCAACGCGGCTTCCACGTCTACCGCGACGTCTGCGCGGCCTGCCATTCGCTCGGGCTCGTGACCTTCCGCGATCTCGAGCAGATCGGCTTCTCCGAGGCCGAGATCGACGCGATCGCCGCGCAATGGATAAGGGAGGTTCCGTCGGTCAATCCCGAGACGGGCGAGGCCGACACGCGTCCCGCGATCGCCGCCGACCGCATTCCCGCGGTCTACGCCAACGAGGTCGCCGCGCGAGCCGCCAACAACAACGCGCTCCCGCCCGATCTCTCGCTGATCACCAAGGCGCGCGAGGGCGGCGCGGCCTATGTCTATTCGCTACTGACCGGCTATCAGAACCCGCCGGCCGAGCTTCCCGCAGAGAACCGGCCCGGGCCGGGGCTCTACTACAACCCCTATTTCGCAAACCTCAATCTCGCGATGACGCCGCCGCTCACCGCCGACGGGCAGGTCGCCTATGCGGCGGGCAACCCGCCCGCGACGCGCGACCAGATGGCGCGCGACGTCTCGGCCTTCCTGATCTGGGCGGCCGAGCCCAAGCTCGAGGAGCGCCACGCGCTAGGCTGGGCGGTGATCATCTTCCTGATCTTCGCGACCGCGCTGGCGTGGCTCGCCTACCAGAACATCTGGCGCGACAGGCACTAACCTGATCCTCCCCGGCGCGGGGAGGATCAGTCCGGCCGCCGCCGCATCAGCCCGATCGATTTGACGCTCATCACCGGCTGATCGTCCTGGTTGAACACGCGGATCGTGCTGTGGACCGAGCCGATCTCGGGCTTGCTCCGCGATGGGCGGACCTCGGTCACCTCTGTCTCGACGCGCAGCACGTCGCCCGGATAGACGGGCCGCAGCCAGCGCAATTCGTCCCACCCCGGGGAGCCCATTCCAGAGCGGCCGAGCTCGCCCATATTGTCGACCATCATTCGCATCGTCATCGCGCAAGTGTGCCAGCCGCTCGCCGCGATCCGTCCGAAATGCGTTTTCGCGGCCGCCTCGTCGGAGAGATGGAAGGGCTGGGGATCGTATTTGGAGGCGAACTCGATCACCTCCTCGCGCGTCACTTCATAGCGCCCGAAGCTCGCCTTCGACCCGACCTCGACATCTTCGAGATAGCGAACCCCGCCCACTCTCAGCGCGGCCCCGGCGCCATCGCGAACGGATCCTCGCCGAGCCCGCAGCTGGTGGCAGGGCGGTCGGCGCGCGCGCGGGCGTTCTGCTCGGGCCGACGCGCGCGCCCCGGCTGCTGACGCTGCGCGGCGGTCGTCCGCACGCGATCCTGTTGCGTGTCGACGCGCGCATGCGCCGCATGCTCGCGCGCGCTCTCGCCCTGGTGGCATTCGGGCACAGCCATCGCTGGCTGGGCGAACCACAGCAGGGGGATGGCAATGGCGGCGCGCAAGAGCACGGCCGCTATCTAGCCCAGCGTGCAGCGCGACGGAAGGCCCGCGTCGCGCTACTCGACCTCCGCCAGATCGAGCGTGAACACCTTCGAGCAGAATTCGCAATCGACGCTGATCCGCCCCTCGGCGTCGGCCATCGCGGCGCGCTCCTCGGGCGGGAAGCGGGCGATGACGCCCCGAATATGCGCGGGGTCGCAGCGGCAGCCTTTGACGAGGGGCGTGATCGCGGTGACGCGGATCTCCTCCTCGTCGTGAAACAGCCGCCAGACCAGCGCGTCGAGCGGCAGCGCGCGATCGAGCAGCTCGGCGTCGGTGACGGTCTCCGCGAGCAGGCGGACATGCGCCCATTCGGGGTGATCGAGGCGCACATGGAGACGCTCCCTGCCCTCCTCGCCCTCGGGAAGATGCTGGAGCAGCAGACCGCCCGCAACCCAGCCGCCTCCCGCGTCGCGCGCGACGCCGACGCGAACGAGGCTCGCGATCTGCTCGGACTGCGCGAAATAGCTTTCGACCGCGCCCGCGAGCGAGCCGCCCTCGAGCGGAACGATGCCCTGGTAGCGCTCGCCGGTGATCGCCTGATCGAAGGTGATCGCGAGATAGCCCGCGCCGAACGGCCCGAACAGTGAGGGATCGGCGGGCGCCTCGGCGAGCCGCTCGGGATCGTGGCGGACATAGCCGCGCATCTCGCCGCCGCGGTAGTCGGCGACGAGCAGATCGACCGCGCCGTTCCGCGTCTGGGCCTGGAGCGTGAGCTGACCCGCGACATCCTTAAGCGTCGAGCCGAGCAGCGCGGTGAGCACGAGCGCCTCGGCGAGCAGCCGCGCGATCGCCTCGGGATAGTCGTGCGCGGCGAGCACCGTGTCGAGCGTGTCGTCGATCCGGATGATGCGGCCGCGGACGTGGCGCGAAGGAATGGTGAAGCCGAGCGCGCAATCGCCCTCGGGCGCGGCCGGAGGCTCGCTCATCCGATCAGCCCGAAGCACCACAGAAGGATCGCCTTTTGCGCGTGAAGCCGGTTCTCGGCCTCGTCCCAGACGGCGGAGCGCGGCCCGTCGATCACCGCGTCGGCGACCTCCTCGCCGCGGTGCGCGGGGAGGCAGTGGAGGAAGACCCCGCCGCCCGCCGCGGCGGCCATCAATCCTTCGTCGACGCGATATGGCGTCAGCGCCGCCATCTTGGCCTCGCTGTCGGCCTGGCCCATCGAGACCCAGGCGTCGGTGACGACGACATCGGCGCCCTCGGCCGCCGCACGCGCGTCGCGATGGATGCCGACGTCGCCGCCGCGCTGCTTCGCGGTCTCGATCACATCCTCGTCGGGGTCGCAGCCTTCGGGGCAGCCAACCGCGACCGAGAAGCCCATCAGGCTCCCCGCCTCGACGATCGAATGGAGCACATTGTTGCCGTCGCCGAGCCACGCCCAGCGCGTGCCTTCGAGCGCGCCGCGATGCTCGATCACGGTGAGCATGTCGGCCATGACCTGGCAGGGGTGCGAGCGGTCGGTGAGGCCGTTGATCACGGGCACGGTCGCATGATGCGCGAGCTCGACAAGCTTGTCGTGCGCGTCGGTGCGCAGCATCACCGCGTCGACATAGCGCGACAGAACGCGCGCGGTGTCAGCGATCGTCTCGCCGCGGCCGAGCTGCATCGAGCCCGCATCCATCACGATCGTGGTCCCGCCGAGCTGGCGCATCGCCATGTCGAACGAGACGCGCGTGCGCGTCGAGTTTTTCTCGAAGATCATCGCGAGGACATGGCCTTCGAGCGGGCGATCCTCGTCAGGCTTGCCGCGCGGCCAGCCCGCGCGCGCCTGCTTGCGCGCGCGCGCCTCGGCGAG
>JACMKH010000182.1 GCA_014380205.1 Sphingomonadaceae bacterium | reverse complement strand
GCTCGGCCTGGAGCGCGTTGAGCTGCGCGGTGGCGGCGCCGCCGCCGCCGCCGGCGGGAACATAGGTGCCGGGGAGCGCGATGGTCGGCGAGGTGCCTGACATCTGGGCGCGCACCGCCGACAGCGAGCTTTGCGCGGGAACGAGATCGGATTCGATGCGGCGCATCTCGGCGCGCGCGGCGTCGATCCGCGCGCTCAAGGGACCCGATCCGGGAAGCGTGGTCTGAAAGCCGGCCTCGAGCTCGGCGGAGCGCTGGCTGACCTGCTGGAGCTGGCGCTGGCGCTCGCTGATCTGGCGATCGAGGAAGCGGATCGACTGGGTCGATTCGGTGCGCGTTCCCGCGAGATTCTGCTCGACGAAGGCGTCGAGCAGCCCCTGGTTGATCTGCCGCGCGAGCCGCGCGTTGCCCGCGTCGGAGAAGCCGCCTCCGCTCCACGTCGTCGCGATCTCGAAGGTGTTGTTGGGCTCGGCGGTGACGACGATCCTGTCGCGCAGCCGCGCGGCAAGGCGGCGGACCTCCTCCTCGCTGGTGACGCGCTGGGCGAGATCGGTGCGGCGGACGATCGATTCGAGCACGGGAGCGGCGGCAAGCGTCTGCTGGATGCGCGAGAAATCAGCCTGCTGAGCGCGCTCGGTGATGCCGATCTCCTCGGTCAGCACCGACTGGAGCTGGACGAAGACGCGCGATTTGGATTCATAGCTGTTGGGGATCAGCGCGATCACCAGCCAGCCCGCGAGCGCGATCCCCCAGGCGACGAGCAGCGCCAGCCAGCGCCGCCGCCAGATCTGGTGGAGCGCGACCCTGATCTCTTCGTAGATGCCGTTCATGCGCTGGCCATCGCCTTCCCGTGGATGCCTTCGAGGCGTTCGATCAGAACATGCTCTCGGGGATAATGATGACGTCGCCCGGCTCGAGCCGGACGTTGGCGCTGGTGTCTCCGCGGCGGAGCAGGCTGGCGATGCGCAGGCCGAACTCACGCTGCGCGCCGGTCGCGCGGTCGTGGCGGACGAGGCGCGCGCCGTTGCCGTTGGCGTATTCGGAAAGGCCGCCGACCGCGATCATCGCGTCGAGCAAGGTCATGTTGGCGCGATAGGGGATCGAGGCGGGCTGCTCGGTCGCGCCGATCACGCGGACCTGCTGCGAGAAGGTGCCCGAGAACTCGGTGACGATCACCGAGACGCGCGGGTCGGTGATGTACTGCGAGAGGGTAAGCGTAATGTCGTCGGCGAGCATCGCCGGGGTCTTGCCCACCGCGACGAGGTCCTGGATCAGCGGCGTGGTGATGCGCCCATCGGGGCGGACCTGGACCTCGGCTCCGAGCTCGGGATTGCGCCAGACGAAGATGGTGAGCTTGTCGAGCGGGCCGATGATGTAATCCTCGCCCGCCGTGTTCTCGGCGCTGACGAAGGTGGCGGGCGGGAGCGAGGCGCTCGGCCCTCCCGTCGCGCAGCCCGCGAGCGCGAGCAGCGAGACGCCGACGAGCATGGATGTGGTGGTCGAACGCATCGCGAGGCCCTCTTCTTCCCGGTCGGGGCCGCGACGCCATGTTGCGCGCGAGCGTCGAAAACGGCCCAATTTCACGAGGGTCGCTATCGGGGAAAAAGGTTAAGGGTCCGTTGAATTACGTGGTTACTTTTCCGTGCTTAACCACGATCTCGGCGGGCAACGGATGGCTGAGAAAGCCCGAGGGGCTCGCGCTTAAACCATAAGCGCCCGAGGCAAACACCGCGACGAGATCGCCGACGTCGGCGCGCGGCATCATGACGTCACTCGCGAGCCGGTCGAGCGGGGTGCAGAGCGGGCCCGCGATGGTCACCGCCTCGACGGGCTCGGCGCCCATTTGGGTGGCGATCGCGACGGGATAGTTGCGCTTCATCACCATGCCGAAATTGCCCGAGGCGGCGAGATGATGGTGCATGCCGCCGTCGGTGATCAGAAAAACATGCCCTTTCGATAGCTTGCGGTCGAGGATGCGCGCGACATAGACCCCCGCCTCGCCGACCAGCCAGCGGCCGAGCTCGATGATGAACTTGGTGTCGGCGAGGATCGCGGGGCGCGCGGCGAGCGCGGCGGAGAGCCGTTCGCCGATCGGGCCGATGTCGAGCCGGCGATCGTTGGCGGCATAGGGAATGCCGAAGCCGCCGCCGAGATTGACGCTGGGCGGCCGCGCGCCGATCGCTTGCGCCAGCTCGGCCGAGAGCGCGATCGAGGCGGCCTGGGTGTCGGCGATCGCTTGCGCGTCGAGCGATTGCGAGCCCGAAAAGATATGGAAGCCGCGCCAGTCGGCGCCCCCGTCGAGCAGCTTGCGGACCAGCGCGGGAACGCGCTCGGCGTCGACGCCGAAAGGCTTGGCGCCGCCGCCCATGCTCATCCCCGAGCCCTTGAGCTCGAAATCGGGATTGACGCGCACCGCGAGCCGCGGGGTGACGCACATCTCGGTGGCGATGGCGAGCGCGCGCGTAGCCTCATGCTCGGATTCGAGGTTGAGGATCGCGCCATGCTCGATCGCGAGCACCAACTCCGGGTCGCGCTTACCGGGGCCAGCGAAGCTGACGTGATCAGTGGAAATGCCCGCGTCGAGCACGATCTGGAGCTCGCCCGCCGAGGCGACGTCGAGCCCGTCGACCAATGGGAAGATCGACTGGACGACATAGGGATGCGGATTGGCCTTGATCGCCAAATGAAGGTCGACATCGGCGGGCATCGCCGCGCGGAACGCCGCGATTTGCTCCTCGACGATCGCAAGATCGAGGATATAGGCCGGTGATTTTCCGACCTTTTCGATAAGTTCCCCAACCGGCACGCCGCCGATGACGAGCTCGCCCCGCTGGTCCGCGAACTGCGGCGGGATTGGGCCAAAGGGCTTCACGCCGCGAACTCCGCCTCGATCGCGACGCGGTCGAGCTTGCCGTTGGGATTGCGCGGCAGTGTATCGCGCCAGAGGATCGCGCGCGGCTGCATGAAATTGGGCAGCTCACTCTTGAGAAATTGTGTAAGGATTTCACCTTTAGCGCATGTATTTCCTCGCACGACGAGCATGATTGCTGCGCCGAGACGCTCGTCGGGAACGCCGAAGGCGCAAGCCTCGGCGACGACGCCGCTCGCCATCGCCGCATCCTCGATCTCGCTCGGGCTGACGCGGTTGCCCGAGGTCTTGATCATCGCGTCGTCGCGCCCGACAAAGCGGAGAAGCCCGTCGGCGTCGCGCACGGCCGTGTCGCCCGACCAGACCGCCGTCCCGCCGTAGCACGAGGAGGCGGGCGCGGGCTTGAAGCGCGCCGCCGTGCGCTCGGGATCATTCCAATAGCCCTGCGCGACGAGCCGGCCGGCATGGACGAGCTCTCCGGCCTCGCCGGGTTCGGCCTCGCTCCCATCGGGACGCACCACGAGGATCTCGGCAAACGGGATCGCCTTGCCAATGCTTTCGGGGTGCGTGTCGATCAGCGCGGGATCGAGCGTGGTCGAGCGGAACGCCTCGGTGAGCCCGTACATCGAGTGGAGCGCGGCGCTGGGGAACAGCGCGCGCAGCCTGCGGATCAGCGGGATAGGGAGCTTGCCGCCGCTGTTGGTGAGCGCACGCAACCGGGCGGCAGTTTCGGGGGGCCATTCGAGCTCGGCGAGTTGAACCCACAGCGGCGGGACGCCCGCGAGGATCGTGACGTCATGACGCTCGATCGCACGGATCACGTCGCGCGCGAGCAGAAAATCGAAAGGGACGACCGAGGCACCGGCATTCCAGCTCGAAAGCAGCTGGTTCTGCCCGTAATCGAAGGCGAAGGGCAGCAGGCAGAGCGTGCGATCGCTCGGCGTGATGCCGAGATAATGCGCGACGCTTACCGCGCCGAGCCACATGTTGGCGTGGCTGAGCATCACGCCCTTGGGCCGACCGGTCGAGCCCGAGGTGTAGAGGATCGCGGCGAGATCATCGGGCGAATGGCCGGACGCGGCGGGCCCCTGCCCCGCTAGCGCCGGCTCGTTCTCGTCGATCAGCGCGCAATCGAAGGGAAGATCACCCGGCTCGAGTGTGGCCGCGCGCGCCGCGCCGGAAAGCACAAGCCTCGCGCCGCTGTCTCCCAAGATATGCGCGACCTGGGCGCGTTTGAGCAGCGGGTTTACGGGCACATGGACGAGCCCCGCGCGCGCGGTGGCGAGCGGCACCAGGCATGCGAGCCGCGTCTTGCCGATCCAGCTCGCGACGCGATCGCCGTTGCTCAGGCCTTGCGCGAGCAGCCAGGCAGCGAGCGCGCCGACCCCGTGATCGAGCTCGGCGAAGGTCATTTCCCCAGACTTGTCCACAAGCGCTACATTGCCTGGCGCCCCGCGAAGCGCGAGGTGATCGAGTGGCATGGCTTCAGGATTTAAGTCTTTCGTCATCGCTCGCCTGTAGACCGGCGCGGGTGCCGCGCGGCCTCCGGATAGCCTTTCGATGGTTAACGTAAAGATATTCGACAGCCTGGACGCCGTCGCGCGAGACGCCGAGGGCGCACTCGACCGCGCGCGCCAAGCGAAGATCTACGACCGGCTCGACTGGTTCAGGCTGACCGAGGCGCACATCGCGCAGTCCGGCAAGCCGCTGATCGCGCGCGCGCTCAACGCGGGCGGGACGGCGTGGCTTTTCCTGCGCGAGACCGCGCCGGGCCGCGCGGAGGGCCTCGGGAGCTGGTACACCCTCGACTATGACGCGATCAGGACGGGCACCAGCCCCGACGTGCTCGGCGCGATCCCGGACGCGCTACGCGAGTTGACCGAAATCAACCTCTATCCCGTCAACGATCCCGCGCCGATCGCCGAGGCGTTTCGCGGGGCGGGGTGGAAGGTGCGCGTGACGCGGGCGAGCGTGAACTGGCTGATCGATCCGCCCGCGAGCTTCGACGAATATTGGGCCGGGCGCCCCGGCAAATTGCGCAACACCGTCAAGCGCAAGGCGAAGAAGGCGGGGCTCGAGATCGCGATCCACCGCGCCTTCGACGAGAGCGCATGGCGCGATTATGAGACAATCTACGCGAGGAGTTGGAAGGGCGAGGAAGGCTCACCCGCGTTCCTGCGCGCGCTGGCGCAGCAGGAGGGCGAGGCGGGGACGCTGCGGCTCGGCGTCGCCTATCGCGAGGGCGCGCCCGTCGCCGCGCAATTCTGGCTGGTCGAGAACGGCCACGCGACGATCCACAAGCTCGCCTATGACGAGAGCGCGAAGGAGCTTTCGCCGGGATCTATCCTCGGCGAAGCGATGTTCCGCCATGTCATCGAACGGGATGCTCCCAAGCAAATCGATTACGGCACGGGGGACGAGCCCTATAAGGCCGAATGGATGGCGCGCGCGCGGCCACTTTACCGGATCGAGATGCTCAATCCTCGCCAGCCGCGGGCGTGGCCGAAGCTCGCGCGGCGCGCGGTTTCCGGCCTTGTCCGCCGCCCGACGAGCGATTAGGCGCACGCGCGGGTCAACAGGGGATCGCGGCATGACATCCGACGAGACGCGCGAGGTCGACGCTACGGTGCGCGCGGTGCTGGTCGACGTGCTCGGGCTCGACGCGGGGCGCGTCGCGGGGTTCGACGAGGCGACGCCGCTGTTTGGCGCGATCCCCGAGCTCGATTCGATGGCGGTTGCCGGGCTGCTCACCGAGATCGAGGAGCGGCTCGGCATACTGATCGACGACGACGAGGTCGAGGCCGAGATGCTCGAAAGCTTCGGCGGCTTGCTCGCCTTCGCGCGCCGCAAAGCGCTGAATTGACCGCGCCCGCGCCGCGCTTCGCGCAATTCGCCTGGGACCGGGGCTGCGAATGGCTGCTCTCGCACGGCCCGATCGAAGGGCCGCAGCTGCTCATCGTCCCGCCGCTGTTCGAGGAATTGAACCGGATGCGCCGGTTGATCGGCGACGTCATGCGCGCGCTCGCGGCGCAGGGGGTGGGGAGCCATCTGCCCGACTTGCCGGGGACGGGCGAAAGCGACCGGCGGATCGAGGAGACCGGCTGGGAGGACTGGTTGGCGGCCGTTCCGGCCGCCGCGCGCTTCGCGGGCGCCACGCATGTCGCGAGCCTGCGCGGGGGCGCGCTAGTCGATCACGGCGCGGGGCTGCCGCTGTGGCGCTTCCAGCCTGCCGAAGGCGCTGCGTTGCTGCGCGACATGACGCGCGCGCGGGCGCTGACCGATCCGGGCTTCGATGAGGCGGCCAAGCAGGCGCTGTTCGAGGCGGGGCCGACCGAGCTCGGCGGCTATCGGGTGCCCCCCGGATTGGCGCGCGCGCTGAACGAAGCAAGGCCCGCTGTGGTCGAGGGTGCGCGGGTGGTTCGTCTCGCGACCGACGCCAAGCCCGCCG
>JACMKH010000181.1 GCA_014380205.1 Sphingomonadaceae bacterium | reverse complement strand
CGGCGCCGTCTGGCTTGGCGGAGGCGGAGGCGGCGATTCAGCGGCAGCAGCAGGAGGCGGCGAAGCGGCGGTTTCGGGCTGCCGGGCGGGCTCGCCTTCCTGCGCCTTGGCGGCGGCGAGGACGTCGTCCTTGGTCAGCCGGCCGTCCTTGCCGGTGCCGTGAATCTTCGAAGGGTCGACGCCGTGCTCGAGCACGAGGCGGCGCACCGCGGGGGAGAGCGTGAGCGGCTCGTGCTCCTCGGCGGGCGCATCCCCGGCTGCGGGCGCGACTTCCTGCTGCGGCTCAGCCTTGGCCACCGGCTCGACCTTTATCGACGGCTGAGCCTCCTCGCCGCTCTCGATAGTCGCCATCACCGCGCCGACCGCGACGGTGTCTCCGACGGCGACCAGATGCGCGCCCATCGCGCCCGCCTCGGGGGCGTTGACCTCGACCGCGACCTTGTCGGTCTCAAGGCTCGCGACGGGCTCGTCGCGGGCGACCGCCTCGCCGGGCTGCTTGAGCCATTCGCCCAGCGTCGCCTCGGTGATCGACTCGCCGAGCGCGGGAACCTTGATCTCGGTCGCCATGCTATTTCTTCCCTTGGCCGGAGCCTGATCGTTTAAGGTGGAAGCGCTTTGCGCTTCCGCCGAGAAGCGTGAATCAGGCTCCTATCAATGATGAGACCATGATTCACGTTTCAGGGTGATTCAACCTGAAACGTGAATCATGGTCTATGGCCAAGCGCGGCGGCGACTAGCGCCTGCTGCTGCGCCTGATGGCGTTTGGCGAGGCCGGTGGCGGGCGAGGCGCTCGGCTCGCGGCCCGCATATTCGGGCCGTGTAGGCTTGGCACCGGCCGCCGCGAGGCATTCCTCGATATAGGCGCGCGCGAACATCCAGGCGCCTTGGTTCTTAGGCTCCTCCTGGCACCAGACCACCGTCTCGAGATTGGTCAGCTTCTTGAGCCGCGCGATCAGCGGCTCGGCGGGGAAGGGGTAGAGCTGCTCGATGCGGACGATGCTGATGTGCTCGTCGCGCGCCGCGTCGCGCGCCTCGAACAGGTCATAGGCGACCTTGCCCGAGCACAGCACGAGGCGCTTGACCTCCTTGTCGTCGGGCGCGGCGGGATCGGACTTGATCCGCATGAAATGGCTCTCGCCCAAGAACGCATCGAGCGAGGAGACAGCCGCCTTGTGGCGGAGCAGCGACTTGGGGGTCATCACGACCAAGGGTTTGCGGAACGGCCGCAGCATCTGGCGGCGGAGCAGGTGGAAATAGTTCGCCGGCGTGGTCGCGTTGACGACCTGCATATTGTCGCCCGCGCACAGCTGGAGGAAGCGCTCGAGCCGCGCCGAGCTGTGCTCGGGGCCCTGGCCCTCGTAGCCGTGGGGGAGCAGCAGCACGAGCCCGTTGACGCGCAGCCACTTGGCCTCGCCCGACGCGATGAACTGATCGATCATCACCTGCGCGCCATTGGCAAAATCGCCGAACTGCGCCTCCCACAGCACCAGCGTCATCGGGTCGGCGAGCGCATAGCCATATTCGAAGCCGAGCACGCCGAACTCGGACAAGGGGCTGTTGAGCACGTCGAAGCGCCCGCCCTCGACCGTGCTGAGCGGCGCGTGGCGCTCGCCGGTCGCCTGATCGATCCATTCGGCGTGGCGCTGGCTGAAGGTGCCGCGCCCCGAATCCTGGCCCGAAAGGCGCACGCCGTAATCGTCATGGAGCAAGGTGCCGAAGGCGAGCGCCTCGGCGGTCGCCCAGTCGAAGCCCTCGCCGCTCGCGAACATCTCGCGCTTGGCCTCGAGGATGCGCTCCAATGTCTTGTGGATCGCAAAGCCCTCGGGAACGCTCGTCAGCGTCTCCCCGATCGCGCGAAACACCTTCTCCTCAACTCCCGAGACGATGCCGCGCCGAGCGGTCTCGGGATCGGCGGGCTTGCTGAGCCCCGACCACCGTCCGCCGAACCAGTCGGCGCGGTTGGGGAGATAGTGCTGCCCCGCCTCAAACTCCTCGTCGAGCAGCGCCTTGAAGCGCTCGATCGTCCCGTCGATCCATGCCTGATCGACCACCCCCTCGGCGATCAGCCGCTCGCCGTAGATTTTGGAGACGGGCGGATGCTTGCGGATCTTCGCGTACATCAGCGGCTGGGTGAAGCTCGGCTCGTCGCCCTCATTGTGACCGAAGCGGCGATAGCACCACATGTCGATGACGACGTCGCGGCCGAAGGTCTGGCGGAACTCCGTGGCGAACTTGCACGCAAAGGTCACCGCTTCGGGGTCGTCGCCGTTGACGTGGAGGATCGGCGCCTGGATGCCTTTCGCGACATCGGAAGGGTAGGGCGAGGAGCGCGCGAACTGCGGGCTGGTCGTGAAGCCGATCTGGTTGTTGATGACGAAGTGGATGCAGCCGCCCGTGTTGTAACCGCGGATGCCCGAGAAGCCGAGGCACTCCCAGACGATGCCCTGCCCCGCGAAGGCCGCGTCGCCGTGGAGCAGCACCGGAATGACCTTGCTGTGCTCCTCGAGGTCGTCATGAAAGATCTGCTGCGCGCGCGCCTTGCCGAGCACGACCGGGTTGACCGCCTCGAGATGCGAGGGGTTGGGCACGAGCGACATATGGACGCTGATCCCCTCGAACTCGCGGTCGGTCGAGGTGCCGAGATGATATTTGACATCGCCCGACCCGCCGACATCCTCGGGATTGGCCGATCCGCCCGCGAACTCGTGGAAGATCGCGCGATAGGGCTTGGCCATCACCGTCGCGAGCACGTTCAAGCGCCCGCGATGCGCCATGCCGAAGACGAGCTCGGTCGCGCCGTACTGCCCGCCGTATTTGATCACCGCCTCGAGCGCGGGGATCATCGATTCGCCGCCGTCGAGCCCGAAGCGCTTGGTGCCGACATATTTGCGGCCGAGGAACGCCTCCCATTGCTCGGCCTCGATCACCTTGCGCAGGATCGCCTGCTTGCCCTCGGGGGTAAAGCTGATCGCGGCGTCGCGGCCCTCCATCCGGTCTTGGAGGAAGCGGCGCTCGTCCAGGTCGTTGATGTGCATATATTCGAGGCCGACGTTGCCGCAGTAGTTCTCGCGCAGGATGTCGACGATCTCGTTGACGGTCGCGGTTTCGAGCCCGAGGAAGCCGCCGAGATAGACGGTCTTGTCGAGCTCATCGGCCGAAAAGCCGTGGAACTCGGGAGTGAGGTCGGCGGGGAGCTCGCGTCGCATGAGGCCCAGCGGATCGAGGTTGGCGGCGAGATGGCCGCGCACGCGATAGGTGCGGATCAGCATCATCGCGCGGATCGAATCGGCGGCGGCGCGCGCGACGGCCTCGTCGGTAAGCGGACCCAGCTCGGCGGCGGCGGCGCGTGCGACGGGGCTTTCGATGGTCTGGGTGGTGGGGTCGAGTCCGTCGCTGAGCGGATCGGTCGCGACCAGCGGCCAGCCCGCGCGCTTCCAGCTCGGGCCGGTCGCGCTTTCCTGGAGCCCCTCGAAGAACGTGCGCCAGCTTTGCTCGACGCTGGCCGGGTCCCTGCGGTAGCGGCCGTAGAGCGCCTCGACGAAGGACGGACTCACGCCCTCGACGGCGGAGAAATCCAAGCCTTCAAATCCCATCGGAAAAGCGTCCTTTACGCGCGGAGGTCCGATATGCGCCGCAACGGCCCAGGCGCAACCCCAATCCTCCCCGTGAGCGACCCTTAGGGGTCGCTATGAGGGGGACCGGCCGTAGCCGAAGGCGGAGGTTGTGGAGGGGCCCCTCGGCTGGGCGACCAACTATCGAACAGCGCTGCGACGTCTCTCGCGGACGTTCTGGTCCAGTTTTCGAATCTCTTCCGATCCGGAGCGGGAATTCGTCACCCGGCGATGATCGAGCACATCTATTCGGCCGCCTCGATCGTTTCGCGCCTGATGGCATCGCTCGGATTTGTCCGCGTCGCAGCTGGAGTCTTCATGGCCGGATCAAGACCTTGAGCGCCTCGCGCTCGTTCATCGCGCGATAGCCGTCGGGCACGCCGTCGAGGTCCACGGTCCGATCGAACACTCGGCCGGGTTCGATCCGCCCGTCCATCACATCGCGGAGCAACTCGGCCATATAGGCGCGCACGGGCGCGGGCCCGCCGGCCACCGTCACATTGCGATAAAAGGGCATGGTCCACAGGTCGACGGGCCCATAATGGGGGACGCCGACGCGGCCAATTGTCCCGCCGGGGCGAACGATGGCCAGCGCCGTGTCCATCGCCTGCGCCGAGCCGACGCACTCCAGCACCGAATGAACCCCGAAGCCGCCGCTCAACTCGCGCACGCGCTCGATGCCCTCTTCGCCGCGCTTGCTCACGACATCCGTCGCGCCGGATGCCCGGGCGAGCTCGATCCGGTCACGGTGGCGACCCATGATGATGATCTGCTCGGCACCGAGGCGCTTCGCGGCGATGACTCCGCAGAGGCCGACCGCGCCGTCGCCAATGACCGCGACTTTGCCGCCCGAACGGATCGCGGTGACGGCCGCGTGATGGCCTGTGCCCATCACGTCGGAAAGCGCCAGGAGCGAGGGCATCAGCGCGTCGTCTTCGCCAACCTCCAATGCGAACAGCGTTCCGTCCGCCTGGGGAATGCGCAGCGCCTCCGCCTGGGCGCCGCCCGGCTCGCCGCCGTTGCCGAAGAAGCCGCCGCGGACGCACGAGGTCTGGAGCCCTTCATCGCAGAACATGCAGCTCCCGTCGGAATAGGCGAAGGGCATGACGACCAGCTGGCCGCGCTCGATGCCTTGCACGTCGCTGCCAACGTCCTCAACGACACCGATCGCTTCATGGCCCATGCGCTGGCCATTCTCGTTGGGGCCGTCGTAAGGCCAGAGATCGCTCCCTCACACGCAGGCGCGGGTGACGCGGATCACCGCGTCGGTCGGCTCCACGATGGCGGCGTCGAGCACATTCTCGATCCGAACCTCCCCGGCCCCGCGCATGAGCGTAGCGCGCATGATGTCACCTCTTGTGCTATTGGAAGATGCTCCGTGGGGGCGCTGGCGATCGCCATGCGGCGAGCGACATCTAGCACACAGAGGGTCGGCGGATAGAGCGAAACCTGCCGACCGCATTCGAGGGTAGCCACGCGCGGGCTCCCTTCCGGGGCTTGAGAACCGCTGCTCGCGGGCGCATACCCCGCCGCATGAACGACACCGCGACGACCCTCAAGCGCGCGAGCGGCGCGCGAATCGATGATATCGCCGAAGCGCTGACCGAAGGGGCGCTGCCCGGCGAGACCGACGGCTTCAACAAGACCGCGCGCAAGGAGGCGGCGCGCTTCGTCGCCGAGGCGGCGGCCGAGCGTCCCCCGGGAGAATCGGCGATCCGCCTCGAATCGGTCGCTGACGAAAGCGGCGCGCGGATCCTGCGGCTCGCCGTGGTCAACGACGACATGCCCTTCATCGTCGATTCGATCGCCGCGACGATCGCCGCGCACAACCTCGCGGTGCTGCGGCTGCTCCACCCGATCGTTCCTGTCGTACGCGACGCGGAGGGCCGGCTGGTCGAGTTCGCCTCGGAGGCCAAGGATGCGAAGCGCGAATCGGTGGTCTATACCGAGATCGAGCGCGTCGACGCGCGCGAGCGCCGCGAGCTGCTCGACGACATCGAGCGCGTGCTGCGCGACGTGCGGTGCGCGGTGGCCGACTGGAAGAGGATGCAGGCGCGGATGCGCGCCGACGCCGAGACCATCGAGGACGCCGAGAGCCGCGCGCTGCTCGCTTGGTTCGCCGACAATCACTTCACCTTGATCGGACACCGCATCGAGAAGATCGGCGATGTCCGCGAGGACGGGCTCGGCATCTTCCGCGTTCCGGGCCCCGATTGCTGGGGCGGCACCGTGTTCGACCAGGCGGTCGCCTATTTCGCGCGCGGCGGGCGCGTGCCGCTGCTCGCCAAGTCCGATCGCATCTCAACCGTGCACCGCCGCGTCCCGCTCGATCTCGTCGTCGTGCCGATCCGCGAGCGGGGCGAGGTCGTCGCGCTCTCGGTGTTCGCGGGATTGTGGACGAGCCAAGCACTTACCGCGCCCGCGCGCGAGGTGCCCATGTTGCGCGCCGATCTCAAGCTGCTCGAGGACGAGCTCGGCTTCGATCCCTCGGGCCATGCGGGCAAGGCGCTCCAGCATGTGCTCTCACGGCTGCCGCACGACATCTTGATCGGCTTCGAGCGCGAGACGCTGAGGCAGGTCGCGCTCACCGCGATGTCGCTCACCGACCGGCCGCGCGCCAAGCTGCTGCTGATCCCTGGCGCGCTGACGCGCCATCTGTTCGCCTTCGTCTGGCTTCCGCGCGAGGAGCTCACCCCCGAGCGGCGCGAGCAGATCCGCGCGCTGCTCGCCGACGCGACCGACGCGATGGTGTCGAGCTGGTCGATCGAGCTCGGCGACGGCGATCTCGCCTTCGTGCGCTACACGCTCGACGTCGCGCCCGACGCCGCGCTCCCCGACGCCGCCGCGCTCGACGCGGCGGTCGAGCGGATGGTGCGCGGCTGGGGCCCCGCGGTCGAGGCGCATCTCGCCGAGCGCGGGTCGGCGACGCGCGCGACGCGGCTCGCGATGGATTACGCCCCCGCCTTTCCCGCCGCCTACCGCTCGCAATATGGCGCCGAGGAGGCCGCGCGCGACGTCACGCGGCTCCGGAGCCTCAAGCCCGAACAGCGCGGCGCGCGGCTCTACAAGCTCGCGGGCGATCCCGAGACGCGGCTCAGGCTCAAGCTCTATCGGATGGGCGACGCGATTCCGCTTTCGGACGCTGTCCCCACGCTCGAGAATTTCGGCTTCCGCGTGCTCGAGGAATTTCCCACCCCGCTCCATGAGGGTCGGCTCGGGCATATCCACGATTTCCTGCTCGAGATCGCGGGCGAGGCCGATCTCGACGCGCTGCTCCAGCGCGCCAAGGTCAAGGAGGGCGCGATCGCGGCGGTGCTCGAGGGGCGCGCCGAGAACGACGAGTTCAACCAGCTGATAATCGCGGCGGGGCTCGATCCGCGCGAGGTCACCTTGCTCCGCGCCTGGTTCCGCTATTTGCGCCAGACCGGCCTGTCCTACGGGCTCGCCACCGTGGTCGAGACGCTGCGTGAGGAGCCTCGCATCGCGCGCGCGCTGCTCGACCTGTTCGGCGCGCTCCACGGCCCAGGCTTCCAAGGCGATCGCGAGAAGCGCGCGCAGGAACTCAACGAGGCGATCGACGCGGGGCTGACCCAGGTCTCGGCGATCGACGACGACGCGATCCTGCGCGCGCTGCGCGCGGTGGTCCAGGCCTGCCTGCGCACCAACGCCTTCGCCCCCGCGGCCAAGGAGGCGCTCGCCTTCAAGCTCGACAGCAAGCGCATCCCTGGGCTTCCCGCGCCCGTGCCGTGGCGCGAGATCTGGGTTTACAGCCCGCGCGTCGAGGGCATCCACCTGCGCGGCGGCCCGGTCGCGCGCGGGGGCCTGCGCTGGTCCGACCGGCGCGACGATTTCCGAACCGAGATTTTGGGGCTGATGAAGGCGCAGCTCGTCAAGAACGCGGTAATCGTGCCGACCGGCGCCAAGGGCGGTTTCTATCCCAAGCAGCTGCCGAGTCCCGCCGAGAACCGCGACGCCTGGCTGGCGGAAGGGACGGAGGCCTATCGCATCTTCATCCGCACGCTGCTCTCCGTCACCGATAACATCGTCGGTGAGAAGGTGGTCGATCCAGACCAGGTGATCGGCGACGACGGCGATGACGCCTATTTCGTCGTCGCGGCCGACAAGGGGACCGCGAGCTTCTCCGATGTTGCCAACGCTATCGCGCTCGACCGCGGCTTCTGGCTTGGCGACGCCTTCGCGAGCGGCGGTGGCTACGGCTACGACCACAAGGCGATGGGGATCACCGCCAAGGGCGCGTGGATCTCGGTCCAGCGCCACTTCCTCGAAATGGGAATCGACGTCCAGACCGATCCTGTCACCGTGGCGGGTTGTGGGGATATGTCGGGGGATGTTTTTGGTAACGGAATGCTGCTATCTCAAACACTTAAGCTCATCGCGGCATTCGATCACCGGCATATCTTTCTCGATCCCGATCCCGATCCGGCGGCGAGCTGGGCCGAGCGGCAGCGGATGTTCGGTCTGCCGCGGTCGAGCTGGGAGGATTACGACACCGCGTTGATCTCCGAGGGCGGTGGCATTTACGCGCGCTCGCTCAAGGAGATTCCGCTCTCGCCTCAGGTCCAGGCGATGCTCGGCGTCGAGGCCGCGACGATGCGCCCCGCCGAGCTGATCTCGGCGATCCTCAGGGCCGATGTCGACCTGATCTGGTTCGGCGGGATCGGCACCTATGTGAAGGCGAGCCAGGAGAGCAACGTCGACGTCGGCGACCCCGCCAACGACAAGCTCCGCGTCAACGGCAAGGAGATTCGCGCGAAGGTAATCGGCGAGGGCGCCAATCTCGGCTGCACCCAGGCGGGACGGATCGAGTTCGCCGAGCAAGGCGGCCGGATGAACACCGATTTCATCGACAACAGCGCGGGTGTCGACTGCTCGGATAACGAGGTCAACATCAAGATCCCGCTCAACCGGGAGATGCAGGAGGGCCGGCTCGGCTTCGAGGACCGCAACGCGCTGCTCGCCGAGATGACCGATGAGGTCGGCGCGCTCGTGCTCGAGGACAATCGGCTCCAGACGCTCGCGCTGTCGATCGCCGAGTTCGAGGGCGCGCACGCGCTGCCGAGCCAGGTCCGCGTGATCGAAATCCTCGAGGGCATGAAGCGCATCGACCGCGTCGTCGAAGGGCTCGGCTCGAACGAGGACCTGCTTCGCCGCGCGCAGGACGGGCGCGGCCTCACCCGCCCCGAGCTCTCGGTGCTGCTCGCGCATTCGAAGCTCGCGCTCCAGGACGCGGTCGAGCGGGCCAAGCTTCCCGACGATCCGACGCTCGAGCCGATGCTGATGGCGGCCTTCCCCGCGCCGATGCGCGAGCGCTTCGCCAAGGCGATCGAAGGTCATCGGCTGCGGCGCGAAATTCTCGCGACCAAGATCGCCAACCTCGTGGTCAACCGGATCGGCTTCGTCGGCCCGTTCGAGCTCGCCGAGGAGGAGGGCGTCGCGCTTTCCCAGATCGCCGTGGCCTATATCGCGGCCGACCAGCTGTTCGCGCTTGAGCCTTTGTGGGAGGCGATCGAGACCACCACGATCGCCGAGAACGAGCGGCTTCAGGTGTTCGCGATCGCGCGATCGAGCGTGCGCCTACACCTTGCCGATCTGCTCAGAAGCTGCTCGACGGTGGTGATGCCGGGCGAGGTCGCCGCGCAGCTCGGCCCCGGCGTGAAGCGGCTCGACGAGGCGCGCGAGGATCTGCTCAAGGACGAGGCGCGGCTCCAGTCGTCGGCGCTCACGGCGCGGCTCGCCGAGATGGGCCTCGACCCCGAGCTGGTCGCGCGGATCGTGCGGCTCTACGAGCTCGACGGCGCGATCGGCGCCTCGGCGCTCGCCGGAAGGCTCAAGGTCGGTGAGGTCGAGGTGACGCGCGCCTATGTCCGGCTCGGCGAGGCGCTCGGGCTCGACTGGGCCAAGGCGGCGGCGATCCGCTTCGTCTCGCGCGACCCATGGGAGCGGCTGCTCACGGCGGGGCTCAGCCGCGATTTCGAGCAGCTCCGGCTCGATTTCCTCGCGCGCACCAGCAGCAAGGATCCGGTCGCCGATGTCGATGCCTGGCTCGCGGCGCACCGCGCGCGCGTCCAGCAGTTCAACGCGCTAATCGCGCGCGCGCGCCTCGCGCCCTCG
>JACMKH010000180.1 GCA_014380205.1 Sphingomonadaceae bacterium | reverse complement strand
TAGTCCAGTTCGGCGGTCAGACGCCGCTTAACCTCGCCAAGCCGCTCGAGGCGGCTGGCATTCCGATCCTCGGGACGCAGCCCGATGCGATCGACCTTGCCGAGGACCGCGAGCGCTTTGCCGCGCTCGTCGCGCGGCTCGGGCTCAGCCAGCCCGACAACGGCATCGCGCGCAGCCGCGAGGAGGCGCTCGCGGTGGCGGGGCGGATAGGCTATCCCGTGCTGATGCGGCCGAGCTTCGTGCTCGGCGGGCGCGCGATGGAGATCGTCGATTCGGACGCGCAGCTCGAGCATTATATCGAGACCGCGGTCCAGGTCTCGGGCGACCGGCCGGTGCTCATCGACCGATATCTGCGCGACGCGATCGAGGTCGACGTGGACGCGATTTGCGACGGCGACGAGGTCGTCGTTGCCGGCGTCATGCAGCATATCGAGGAGGCGGGTGTCCATTCGGGCGATAGCGCGTGCACCATCCCGCCCTATTCGCTCCATGCCGACACGATCGCCGAGATCGAGCGCCAGACCGAGGTGCTCGCCGAGGCGCTCGGCGTGCGGGGGCTGATGAACATCCAGTTCGCGGTGCAGGAGGGCGAGGTCTTCCTGATCGAGGTCAATCCGCGCGCGAGCCGGACGGTGCCCTTCGTCGCCAAGGCGATCGGCCATCCTATCGCCAAGATCGCTGCGCGCGTGATGGCGGGGGAGAAGCTCGCCGACCTGCCGCGGATCGACCGGGCGATCGACCATATCGCGATCAAGGAGGCGGTGTTCCCCTTCGCGCGCTTCCAGGGCACCGACCCCGTGCTCTCACCCGAGATGAAGTCCACGGGAGAAGTCATGGGAATTGATGGAGATTTCGCGATCGCCTTCGCCAAGTCCCAGCTCGGCGGCGGGGTTGTGCTGCCGACCTCGGGCACCGTCTTCGTCTCGGTCAAGGATTCGGACAAGATCCACATCCTCTCCGCCGTCCGCGAGCTGCACGGCTACGGCTTCGCGATCGTCGCGACCGGCGGCACCGCAAGCTTTCTCGAGGCGGACGGCATCCCCATCACGCGCGTCAACAAGGTCGCGCAGGGCCGTCCCCACATCGTCGACGCGATCGTCGATGGCGAGATCGATCTGGTGTTCAACACGACCGAGGGATGGCAGTCGCTCAAGGATTCGGCTTCGATCCGGAAATCGGCGGTTTCCAACCACCTCCCCTATTTCACCACCGCCGCCGCGAGCGTCGCCGCCGCGCGCGCGATCGGCGCGCTCAGGACGACGGAGCTTGAAGTCAAACCGCTTCAGGACTATTATTCGGCCTCCGACACCTGATCCCCACAATCGAATGGAGAGGGAGGCGGGCCCGAGGCCGGGCGCGCCGCGCGGAAGATTTTACGAAAGGCGGGCTTCAAAATGGCGACCATCGAGAAGATGCCGATGTTGGCCGAAGGCCATGCGCGGATCAGCTCCGAGCTCAAGCGGCTGCGCGACATCGAGCGCCCCGAGGTGATCGAGGCGATCGAGGAGGCGCGCACCCACGGCGATCTCGCCGAGAACGCCGAATATCACGCCGCCAAGGAGCGCCAGGGCCAGATTGAGGCGCAGATCGGCGACTATGAGGATCGCCTCAGCCGCGCTCAGGTGATCGACCCGACGACGCTGTCGGGCGACAGGATCGTGTTCGGCGCGACCGTCCAGCTCGCCGACGAGAACAAGAAGAGGGTCAGATACCAGATCGTCGGCCAGATGGAGGCCGACGCCAAGCTCGGCCGCATCTCGTACAACTCGCCGCTCGGCCGCGCGCTGATCGGCCGCAGCGTCGGCGACGAGATCGAGGTGACCGTGCCGGCGGGCGACAAATATTATCTCGTCAAGAAAATCGAGTTCATCTAGCGGAGGCCGGAGGGGCGGACGATGGACTGGCGCCAAGCCTTCACGACCTCCTCGATGACCGTCAAGATCGTCGTCGTGACTGCGCTCGCCTGGGCGCTCGTCGCGATGCTCGGCGCGCAGGACTGGGCGTTCCGCGCGGGCGGCTTTATCCCGATCCGCTTCGACGGCGAGGTCAGCGTCCCCGGCGCGCTGCTCCCAGCGATCGTCACCCCGCTTTCGGCGACCCTGCTCCACGCCGATTTCATGCACCTCGCCTTCAACATGCTCATGCTCGCGGTGTGCGGGATCGGCGTCGAGCGCGCGGTCGGCCGGGGCGGCGCGTTGCTGCTCTACATCGCCGGCGCGTTCGTCGCGGCGGCCGGGCATTTCCTGTTCAACATGGGCTCGCCCGGCCCGATGATCGGCGCGTCGGGCGCGGTCTCGGCGATGATCGGCGCCTATGCGATGCTCTATTCGAAGCGGCGCGAGGGGCACGGCGGGATGCGCCACGTGCTCCAGCTCGCGGGCGCGTGGATCGTCATCCAGCTGCTGATCGGCCTCACCACGATCAGCTCGGCGACCGACATAGCGATCGCTGCGCACATCGCGGGGTTTGGGGCGGGACTGGCGCTCGCGCGGCCGTTGCTGCTGTGGCGGTATCGGGGCGCTTAGCTAGGAAGAAGGCGTCGCGGCCAGCTCGGGCTCGAGCAGGCGGTGGAGGTGGACGACGACATATTTCATCTCGGCGTCGTCGACGGTGCGCTGCGCCTTGCCGCGCCACGCTTCCTCGGCCTCGGCGTAGTTGGGATAAATGCCGACGAGATCGATCGATTCGAGATCGGTGAAATCGAGCGTTTGGGGATCGCGCACGCGCCCGCCGAAGACGAGATGGAGCTTGGGCGCGGCCTCTTCGTCCACGCTCATCCCCGCGACTGCATGAAGGCGACCAGCCGGTCGAAGCCGTTGCGCTGGATGTAGCTGTCGAAATCCTGCGCCTGGTTGAGCGTCAGGTTGATCCCGGCGACGTTCATGTTGACGACGCGGTAGCGCGCCCCCTCACGGCTGAGCTGCCAGATCACCCGCACCGGGCTGTCGCCGGGGTTGGTGACGCGCGTCGCGACGAAGAAGTCGCCGCTCCGCTCGGTCGCGTTGACCACCTCGACGCGCGCGTTGGCGTAGCTCGACAGCCGGTCCGCGTAGGTGCCGAGCAGGAAGCCGGGGAGCGCGCGCTGATAGGACTGATATTGCGTGGGAGTGATCCGGCTGCGCCAGCGCGTGATCAGCCGGTCGCCGATCGCGCGCACCGCAAAATGCTCGCCGAGCATCTGGCTGAAGCGCGCGCGGCGCTGCGCCTGCGTGCCCGTGCGCAACGCGACGAGCGTGTCGCCCGCGAGGCTCTCGACGAAAGCACTGGGGTTCGCCTGGCTCACCGCCGCGCTCGCCGGTGCCAAGGCAGCGGGAGCGGCCATGCCGGCGATCGCGAGGCTCGCGGCAAGCAGCGCTTTGGTAGGACGGAACATGTGCAACTCCAATAGGATAGATTGTCGCGGCGGCGGGTAGCGCCGCGCGGCTGAACGGCCTTTGAACCGGATCAGTCGTTGCGCGCGGTCTGGACGGCGGCGTTTCCCGCCTCGGTCGCGGCCGATTTGGCGGTCGAGACGAGCTGCTGCACGGTCTCCGTCGCGCGGTCCTTGTTGAAGCCGAGCTCGTCGAGCTTTTCCATCCCGGCGAGCCGCGCGGCCTCGGCGGCGTCGCGCGCGCGGTCCTTGAGGTCGCGCGCATAGGGGCCGACCAGCTCGCTCTCGCGCCGTGTGCGCGGCAGCAGCGATCCGATCAGCGCACCCAGCGCTATCCCGCCGAAGATCGCGCCGAGCGGGTTGTTCTGGACCCCTTCGGCGGTGGCGCGTCGCGCCGTCGCCGCGGTGTCACGCGCGCCCGTGTAGATTCGCGTGGTGCGATCGAGCGCGCTCTCATAGGCGTCTTCGGCGCGCGCCTTGGCGCGGCGATAATAGCTTTCGCGCTCGGCGGGCTGGTCCTGGGTCGGTGTCATGATGCGGTCTCCTCGATCTGGGCGTCCAACGGATGATCGGCCTCGCGGGTTGCGCGGCGGCGTGAAATCAGCGCACGCGCGCCCCTGGCCAGCGGCTTGCGGAACAGGAACAGCAGCGCCGCGCCGACGATCGCGGCGACCGTTATCGGCCGCTCGCGGATCTTGCGCATTGCGCGCGCCGCGATCTCGCCGCCGGTCTCGCGCAGCTCCTCGATCGCCTTGGCGGTGAGCGTGCGCGCGCTCGTCCGGTCCTGGACTTCGTTGAGCGTCGTATTCCAGCGCGAGCGCGCGCGTAGCTCGCGGAGCCGCGCTGCGAGGAGCCTGGCTTCGGCGTCGTCGCGTTCGGGCGCGTTCACGGCCGCTCCTCCTCGGGCAGCGCGATCGGATCGTCGAGCGGGCTGTCGTCGAAGTCGGGGAGCGCGCCCCTCGCAAGCGTGAGCAACAAGATGCCGATGATAACGCAGGCCGCGAACACGATCAGCGCCGACCAGAGGAAGCTCCCGACCACGCTGACCAGCGCGAACATAAGGCCTGTGAGCAGCACGATCAGCGCCGCGAGCAGCAGCAGCAGCCCGGCGAGCGCCAGCGCGATCGCGGCGCGCGCCTGGCTCGCGCGAAAGACCGCGAGCCGATGATAGACGTGGAGCTTGGCGCGCGCGAAATCCTCGCCGTCCTTGAGCAGCCGCCCGAAAAGGTTCGCGTAGGACGGCGGCTCGACCGGGGGCTCGAGGGGCGGCGGGATCGCCGCCGGATCGATCATCCGG
>JACMKH010000179.1 GCA_014380205.1 Sphingomonadaceae bacterium | reverse complement strand
TTGAGCGTGTCGTCGCCGTTGCCGCCGTCCATCGTGTCGGCGCCGAGGCCGCCCACGGCGCCGTCGTCGCCGCCACCCGCGTCAACCTGGTCGTCGCCCTCGCCGGCCGAGATGAACTCGTCCTCGCCGTTGCCGTTGAGGTTGTTGTCCTGATCGTCGCCGCTGAGCGGCGACAGAAAGTCTTCGGCGGTGATGGTCGTCGCGTCGATGCCGATCAAACGAAGCGTGCCGGCATCCCAGCCGAACTGCCCCGGATAGGTAATCAGCGTGTCCGCACCGTCCTGGGTTATCGTGTAGGAGCTGATGTCGCCGAGGATGAGATCCTCCCCATCGGTGAAATCGAGGACGACGTCGGTATCGGCGCCGCCACTGAACCGGTCGGCGCCCGCGCCGCCGGCGAGCGTGTCGTTGCCATAGTCGCCGATCAACACGTCGATGCCGTCGCCACCGGCGAGCGAATCGTTGGCGAGCCCGCCGGTCAGCAGATCGTCGCCCTCGTCGCCGAACAGCGTGTCATTGGACCCGCCCCAGAAGTTGGTCGAATCGCCGTGGAGGTCGTCATCGCCGGCGCCGCCGTGGAGCGTGTCCTCGCGCATATTGCCTTCGATGCGATCCGAGCCGTCGCCCCCGAAGAGCTCGTCGGAGCCGCCCGAGCCGCCGAGGATGATGTCGTCGCCCCCCGCGCCGTCGAGCGTGACGTCGAGGTCGCCGATCAGCTCGCCCCACTCGTCATAGCTGCCGTATTCGCTCCACAGGATGTTGGCCTGGTCGTTGCCAAGAGCCTCCGTGGAGCCGCCGCGCAGATAGAGATATTCGACGTTGTCGGCGAGCTCATAGACGCCCACGCCGGTCCAGGTGACGCTGTCGAGGCTGTAATAATAAGCCTCGAGCTCGGTGGCGCCCGCGGGAGGCGCGTCCTCGATCAGCGTGTCGCCCAGATCATCGGCCCAATAATGGTCATAGCCGTCGCCGCCGATCATCGTATCGGCGCCCTCGCCGCCATCGAGATCGTCGCCATCGATCGTGCCGGGAAGGTCGGCGAGGTCGTTCTGGCCAATCAGCAGGTCATTGCCCGCGCCGCCGATCAGATTGTCGTCCCAGCCGCCGCCGCGCAGCGTGTCGGCCCCGTCGCCGCCCTCGAGGTAATTGCCCTCGTCGCCCCAGCCCGTGAGGTCATTGTCGAGCTCATTGCCCTCGAGGGTGCCGGACCAGAAGGCGCCTGCGACCGCATTTTCGATGTTCGCGCCGAGCACATAGCGGCCGATGCCCGTCCAGATGACCGTGTCGGTCCCCGCGTCCGCCCCCTCGATGACCACGTCCTCCCAATCGTCGGTAGTGCCGTCGATGGTGCGGCGGGTCTCGCCGACGACGAACACATCGTCGCCGGTCCCGCCTTCGAGCGTGTCAATCCCCTCGGCGCCATCGAGCGTGTCGGCGCCCTCGAAACCCTGGAGGAGATCGTCCTCGACGCCGCCGAGCAGCAAGTCGGGTTGGTCGGTGCCGGGGATCGTCGCCATTGCGTTACTCTTGCCAAAACAGAGCGTTGCCTACCGCAAACGCTAACATTTGAGGCAATTAGCGCCCCTTCGCCTGGAGTCAAGAGGCTCAGGCGACCGCGAGCTTCAACGCACCATCACCCTCCTCGATCCGCACCGTCGCGCCTTCGCTGACCTCCCCGCGCAGGATCGCGTCGGCGAGCGGATCCTGGACATATTTCTGGACCGCGCGCTTCAAGGGCCGCGCGCCGTAGACCGGGTCGTAGCCGACGCGGCCGAGCCAGTCGCGCGCCTTGTCCGAGAGCTCGATGCTGATCTTGCGATCGGCGAGCAGGCGGCGGACGCGATCGACCTGGATGTCGACGATCGGCCCCATATGCTCCTGGCCGAGCCGGTGGAACAGGATGATCTCGTCGAGCCGGTTGAGGAATTCAGGGCGGAAGTGCGCGCGCACGACCTCCATCACCTGCGGCTCGACATCCTCGGTCTTCTGGCCCTCGGCGAGATTCGAGAGGAACTGCGAGCCGAGGTTCGAGGTGAGGATGATCAGCGTGTTGGCGAAATCGACCGTGCGTCCCTGCCCGTCGGTGAGGCGGCCGTCGTCGAGCACCTGGAGCAGGATGTTGAAGACGTCGCCGTGCGCCTTCTCGACCTCGTCGAACAGGATCACCTGATAGGGCCGCCGCCGCACCGCCTCGGTGAGCACGCCGCCCTCCTCATAGCCGACATAGCCCGGCGGCGCGCCGATCAGCCGCGCGACCGAATGCTTCTCCATGAACTCGGACATGTCGATGCGGACCAGCGCGTTGTCGTCGTCGAACAGGAATCCGGCGAGCGCCTTGGTCAACTCGGTCTTGCCGACGCCGGTCGGCCCGAGGAACAGGAACGAGCCGAGCGGGCGATTGGGATCCTGCAAACCAGCTCGGCTGCGGCGCACCGCGGTCGACACCGCCTTGACCGCATCCGCCTGGCCGATCACGCGCTTGCCGATCGTCTCCTCCATCGCGAGCAGCTTATCGCGCTCGCCCTCGAGCATGCGGTCGACGGGTATGCCGGTCCATCGTGAGACCACCGAGGCGATGTCCTCGCCGGTGACCTCCTCGCGGAGCATCGCGCTGCCTCCCGCTACGGCGGCTTCGGCGAGCTGCTTCTCGAGCCCCGGGATCGTTCCGTAGGAAAGCTCGCTCATCTTCGCGAGATCGCCCGCGCGCTGCGCCTGCTCGAGCGCGATCCGCGCGGCGTCGAGCTCCTCCTTGACCTTGGTCTCGGCCGCGATCTTCTCGCGCTCGGCCTGCCATTTCTGGGTGAGCTCGCTGGACTCCTGCTCGAGATTGGCGAGCTCCGATTCGAGGGTCGCGAGTCGGTCCTTCGACGCCTTATCGCTCTCCTTGGACAGTGCCTCGCGCTCGATCTTGAGCTGGATGATGCGCCGGTCGAGCGTCTCGATCTTCTCGGGCTTCGACTCGACCTCCATGCGCAGCCGCGATGCCGCCTCGTCCATCAGGTCGATCGCCTTGTCGGGAAGAAAGCGGTCGGTGATGTAGCGCGCGGAAAGCGTCGCGGCCGCGACGAGCGCGCCGTCGGTGATCCGCACGCCGTGGTGGAGCTCGTATTTCTCCTGGATCCCGCGCAGGATCGAGATGGTCTCCTCGACGCTGGGCTCGTCGATGAACACGGGCATGAAGCGGCGTTGGAGCGCGGGGTCCTTCTCGACATGCTTGCGATATTCGTCGAGCGTGGTCGCGCCGATGCAATGGAGCTCGCCGCGCGCGAGCGCGGGCTTGAGCAGGTTCGAGGCGTCCATCGCCCCCTCAGCCTTGCCCGCCCCGACCAACGTGTGCATTTCGTCAATGAAAAGAATAACCTCCCCATCAGCTCCTTTGACTTCGTCCAAAACGCCTTTGAGCCGCTCCTCGAACTCGCCCCGATATTTGGCGCCCGCGATCAGCGAGCCCATGTCGAGCGACATCAGCCGCCGGTCCCGCAAATTTTCGGGGACGTCGCCGTTGGCGATCCTCAGCGCGAGCCCTTCGGCGACCGCGGTCTTGCCGACGCCCGCGTCGCCGATCAGCACGGGGTTGTTCTTGGTGCGCCGCGCGAGGATCTGGATGGTGCGGCGGATCTCCTCATCGCGGCCGATGATCGGATCTATCTTGCCCTCGCGCGCGCGCTCGGTGAGGTCGGCGGCGAATTTCTTGAGCGCGTTGTAGCGGTCCTCGGCGCTCGCGGTGTCGGCGGTGCGCCCGCCGCGCAGCTCGTTGATCGCGGTGTTGAGCGCCTCGGCCTTGAGCCCCGCGTCGGCGAGCGCCTTGCCTGCCGCGGTCTGCGGCGAAAGCACGAGCCCGAGCAGCATCCGCTCGACCGTGACATAGGAATCGCCCGCCTTTTGCGCGACCTGCTCGGCCTGATCGAGCACGCGCACCGCGTCATTGTCGAGCTGCGGCGTCTGCTGCGCCCCGCCGCCCGAGACCTGCGGGATTTTCGCGAGCGCCTCGTCGATCTCGCGCACCGCCGCCTCGGCGCTGCCGCCCGCGCGCCCGATCAGCCCCGCCGCCATGCCCTGCTCGTCCTCGAGCAGCGCTTTCGCGATATGCTCGGGGGAAACCCGCTGGTGGCTCATGCGGATCGCGATGGTCTGCGAGGCCTGGAGGAAGCCTTTCGCGCGATCGGTGAATTTCTCGAGGTTCATCGCCCGTCCCTGATATCGGTTGCCCGCGCGATGTAGTGTTGCATTTCAGCAACCCAAGGCCGGATCGCGAGAAGCGAGACTTCGCCTCAGCGCGGCCAGCTCACCGTTCCGTCGGGCGCGATCGTGATCCGCGCCTCGGGTATGTCGCGCGCGGTAAGCGTCGCGATCTGGCGCGCGGCCACGCCGCTTGGGTCAAGCCGCGGCCCGCCCGG
>JACMKH010000020.1 GCA_014380205.1 Sphingomonadaceae bacterium | reverse complement strand
GGCGCGCCCTCGATCCCCGGGCTCGAGGTCGCGGGGGAGATCGTCGGCCTCGGCGAGGGCGTCGACGACGCGCATCTCGGCCAGCCGGTGTTCGCGCTGCTCGCGGGCGGCGGCTATGCGCAATATGCCGCCGCGCCGGTCGGCCAGTGCCTGCCGCTTCCCGAGGCGCTGACCATGATCGAGGGCGCCGCGATCCCCGAGACGCTGTTCACCGTGTGGACCAATTTGTTCGAGCGCGCGCACGTCGCCGACGGCGACGCCGTGCTCGTCCACGGGGGGACGAGCGGGATCGGCACGATGGCGATCGCGCTGTGCAAGCTGTTCGGCGTGGCGATCGCCGTGACCTGCGGTTCGGACGAAAAATGCCGCCGCGCCAAGGAGCTGGGCGCCGATCATGCGATCAACTACAAGACGGCTGACTTCGTTTCGGAGGTCCAGGCGCTGACCGGGGGCGTCGACGCGGTGCTCGACATGGTCGGCGGCGACTATCTGCCGCGCAACCTGCAATGCCTCCGCGACGACGGCCGCCATGTCTCGATCGCCGTCCAGCGCGGGACGCAGGCCGAGATCGACATTGTCCAGATCATGCGCCGCCGCCTCACGCTGACCGGCTCGACCCTCCGTCCGCGTTCGGCCGGGTTCAAGAGCCTCGTCGCCGACGAGCTCGTGCGCGAGGTCTGGCCGCACATCCGCGACGGCGCGCTGAGGCCCGTGATCGACTCGACCTTTCCTCTCGCCGAAGCCGCCGCCGCGCACGCGCGGATGGAGGGGGGAGAGCATGTCGGCAAGATCGTGCTGGCGGTCGCAAGGGAGGGGGACGGACGATGAACTCACGCCCGGCCGAGCCGGTCAGTCGCGCGGCGCTTTACGCGCAGACCGACGCCTATCTCGCCGCGCTGGCGACGAAGGAGCCCACCAGCCTGCGCCTGGCCGAGCGCGTCGTGTTCACCGAGAATAACGTCCAGCTGACGGTCGGCGACGGGTTGTGGAACACGGTCAGCCAGGTCCGCGACAGCTACGACCTCAAGTGCGCCGACGCGCGGGCGGGCCAGGTTTGCTGGTTCGGCATCGTCGAGGAGCACGGTGTCCCGGCGGTCATGGCGCTGCGGCTCAAACTCGCCGGCGGGCTGATCGAGGAGATCGAGACGATCGTCTGCCGCAAGGTCGATTTCAGCCCGTTCCCGAGCGTCGAGTCTTACGTCGCGCCCCGGCCGCTGATGCTCGCCGACGTGCCCGCAGCGCAGCGGCGGGAACGGGCGCGGATGATCTCGGTCGCCGACGGCTATTTCGACACGCTGCAATTGAACGACGGCCAGCTGTTCACCGAGTTCACCGACGATTGCGATCGCATCGAAAACGGCCTGCAGACCACTAACAATTCCATCGAAGGCTATCCCATCGCCGGCATGGGCTGCGCCGATCAGTTTCGCCTCGGCCAATACCGCTACGACGACCGGCTGCGCGACCGGCGCTTCCCGCTGGTCGACGAGGAGAAGGGCCTGGTGCTCGCGGGCGGATTCATCGACCACTGCGGGAAGGTTATGGACATCACCTGGACGGACGGCGTGACAAGGGTCCGCTCTCCGTTCTTCTACCCGCACAGCTACGTGCTGCTCGAGTTGTTCAAGATCGTCGACGGCAGGATCGCGGGGGTCGAGGCGGTGTTCGTGACGGTCCCGTACAACATGCCCTCGCCTTGGCCGCCGGACACGCGGTGAGCGCGCGGCTTCCGCTGCAAGGTTCCGCCATGCCCGCCCTCATCCTCCACGAATATGCCGCGAGCGGGAACTGCTACAAGATCCGCCTCACCGCCGCGCACGTCGGCGCGGGGCTCGAGCGGCGCGAATACGACATCATGAAGGGCGAGACGCGGTCGCCGGCGTTTCTCGCCGGGGTCAACGCCAACGGGCGCATCCCTGTGCTCCAGATCGGCGACCGCTTGCTCCCCGAGAGCAACGCCGCGTGTGCGTGGCTCGCGCACGGCAGCGCGCTGATCCCCGCCGACCGGTTCGATCACGCGGACATGCTGCGCTGGATGTTCTGGGAGCAGTACAACCACGAGCCCAATATCGCGACGATGCGCTTCTATCGAGTCTATGTCGGGATGGACAATCTCTCGGACGAGCAGCGCGCCGGCGTGCCCGGACGGATCCGCAACGGCGAGGCCGCGCTCGACCTGATGGAGGAGCATTTCGCGGCGCACGATTTCCTCGCCGGCGGCCGCTTCAGCCTCGCCGACATTTGCCTCTACGCGTACACCCACACCTCGCGCGAAGGCGGCTTCGATCTCGACCGCTGGCCCGCCGTGACGCGCTGGCTCGCGCGCATCGCGGGCGAGCCGCGGCATGTCGCGCTCGAGGATTGAGGCTCAGGCGGCTTCGGCGCGCTCGACCATCGCGCGCAGCTCATCGAGCCGCCTTCGCTGCCATGCCGTAGCGCCTTCCGCGCCGGCGAGCGCGTCGCGCGCCTCGTCGTGGAGCCCCGCGTCCAGAAAGGCCGCGGCGCTTTCGACCGCGAACTGGCCGCTCCCCGCGCCGAAATGGTCGCGTGCCTCGCGGAAGCGCGGCACAGCGCGCTCGATGTCGCCGAGCTTGCGCAGCACACGCGCGACGTGGAAGGCGATCGTCGGCACAGCGTACGGCGCCGCCGCGAGCCATTCACGCTCGACCGCGATGACCGCCTCGGCATCGCCTCCGCGCGCGGTGGCGTCGAGCAACAGCCGCCATTGCTTCTGGCCGGGAAGCTTGGCCGCCCCCAGCGCGCGTAGCGTCGGAATGGCGTCTTCGTCGTCGCCCGCCGCGATGGCGAGCTCGGCAAGCAGGAGCCGCGCGCGCGGCGCCTGCGAACGCGCGAGCAACGCGCGCGCCGCATCGCTGCGGTCGGTTTCGGCGAGAAATCCCGCGTGCTCGATCAGGAAGCCGGTCGATCGTTCGGCCCAATCCGCGTTTGCCGCGAAGAAATCGGCGTCGCGCGCGGCGCGCGCCTTGCGCGCCTCCTCGATCATCCCGAGCGCTCCCTCGGGCTCGCGGTCGGCGTCGAGGTCGGCCATGATCGCGAATTGGGCGCTCTCGGGCGCGCCAGTGTAGGCATTGACCATGCGATCGACGTTGAACGCGACGATTTCCTTGGTGACATGGACGAAGTCGTCCTGCCACGCGAGCCGGCGGTCGCTCAGCGTTACCGATTCATAGCTCGGGAAATAGCTGATCCGCTCGCGCCCGAGCACGACATGCTCGGCGACCGCGCGCAGCACCGATTTGGAATAGCAGTTGGCGACGATCACATCGGCGGTGCGGTGCGTCGCCTGAAGCGGCACGGGCGAGACGGTGAGGATCGTCTGCAGATCGGGCCGGCAATGGCGCCCGACGATGTCGAACGCCTCGACGAGATGGCGGTATGCCTCCTCGAAGCTCAGCACATGGAGCGCGAAGCGGTCGGGCCAGCGCGCGAGGATCGAGGGTAGCGGCGTCGTGTTGAGATAGCGCCCGGCCTGCCCGTCCCACCACACTTCGACCAGCCCGAGCGTCATCACCAGAACGCGGCAGTCGGCGAGCTCGCGCATCGCGGCGGTGAGCGCCGCCCGGCGCGCGCGGACCTGCTCAATCGGGCCGGGGCGAAGGCCGTGGTGGAGCGTGAGATCGTAGAATTTGCCGGGGCTGGTCTCGACCAGCGCGGCCGCCTCGTCGAGCGTCTCCTCGCCGAACGCCCAGGCGATCTCGTTGCGGATCGAGGGCGTTCCGTAATTGTTGAGGAACCACGGATCGATTCCCTCGAACACCGGCTGCGCGAGCACGTCGACCATCGGCACCGCGAAGCCGCGCCGGCGCAGCTCGTTCTCGACGTTGCGCGCAAAGCACGATCCGATCGTGAAGATTTTCTCGCCGGGCTCGAAGGTGAAGGGGACGTCGAACGCGGGCCGCGTGAAGGGCTCGACCCGATTCTCCTCGTTGCGCACGCCCCAGTTGGCGAAGCGGCTGTCCTTGCGCGCGCGCACGGCCTCGGCGCCGGGGATTGAGAGGAGGGGCATGGGGATGCTCTAATCGGCGCGCGAAGCGGGGGCAATGCGGGAGGCGCGGCGCGATGTCCCGCGATTGTAACACAAATCCTCTATGCGTCGCGGAGCATGGACGATGTGTCGCCCTTGCCCTTCGCGGCAATCCTCTCCGAAATCGATCAGTCCGCCCCGTTCGCGCCCGAGCCCGAGCGGCGGCGGACGCGCTACCGGACGATCTGGATCTCGGACGTCCACCTCGGCACGCGCGGCTGCAACGCGCGCTTGCTGATCGATTTTCTCGACTCGACCGACAGCGACACCATGTATCTCGTCGGCGACATTATCGACGGATGGCGCTTGAGGCGCCGCTTCTACTGGCCGGCCGAGCACAACGACATCGTCTGGCGCATCCTCAAGCGCGCGCGGCGCGGCACGCGCCTCGTCTACATTCCGGGCAACCATGACGAGATGTTCCGCCAGTTCGCGGGGCTCAATTTCGGCGGCGTCGAGATCCGACGCAAGGCGATCCACGAGACCGCCGACGGCCGCCGCCTGCTGGTCCTCCACGGCGACGAGTTCGACGCGGTGATGCTCGCCCACCGCTGGCTCGCGCATGTCGGCGACGTCGCCTACGGGCTGCTGATGCGCGCGAACCACGTCGTCAACGTGATCCGCCGCCGCTTCGGCATGCCCTATTGGTCGCTCTCGCGGCACGCCAAGCACAAGGTCAAGAACGCGGTCGAGTTCATCTCGCGTTTCGAGGAGGTGGTCGCGCACGAGGCGGCGATGCGCGGCGTCGACGGGGTGGTCTGTGGCCATATCCACACGCCCGAGATTCGCGATATCGCCGGCGTCGCCTATTACAACGACGGCGACTGGGTCGAGGGCTGCACCGCGCTGGTCGAGCATTTCGACGGGCGGATGGAGGTGCTCCACTGGGCCGACGAGGTGGCGGCGCGGGCCTCGGCCACGCGCGCCGGGGCGCTCGCGGCGTGAGAATCCTCATCGTCACCGACGCCTGGGCGCCGCAAGTCAACGGCGTCGTCCGCACGCTCGAGTCGGTTCGCGGCGAGATCGAGCGGATGGGTCACACAGTTGATGTCCTCGCGCCCGACCGGTTCCGCTCACTGCCTTGCCCCACCTATCCCGAAGTTCGCCTCGCGCTGACGCTCTCGCCGTTCATCGGCCCGCACATCAAGGCATGCGCGCCCGACGCCATCCATATCGCCACCGAGGGCCCTCTCGGTTTCGCGGCGCGGCGCTGGTGCGTCAGCCGCGGCATTCCCTTCACCACGGCGTACCATACCCAGTTTCCGGATTATGTCGCGCGGCGCACGGGCGTTCCTGCCGAGTGGGTGTGGCCGGCGATCCGGCGCTTCCACGCGCCCTCCGCGGCGGTGCTCGCCTCGACGTCCTCGATCCGCCGCGAGCTCGTCGCGCGCGGGTTCCGCAATGTCCGTCCCTGGGGGCGGGGCGTCGATCTCGGGGCGTTCCGCCCAGGCGCGGCGCCGCATCCGGCTTTCGCGCCCCTGCCGCGCCCGATCCAGCTCTATGTCGGCCGCGTCGCGATCGAGAAGAACATCGGGGCCTTTCTCGCGGCGCGCCATCCGGGCGCGAAGGTGATCGTCGGCGAGGGCCCCGCGCGCGAAGGGCTCGAAGCGCGACATCCCGACGCGCTGTTCCTCGGGGCGCTCTCGGGCGAGGCGCTCGCGGGCGCCTATGCCGGAGCCGACGTCTTCGTCTTTCCCAGCCGCTCCGACACCTTCGGTCTCGTCATGATCGAGGCGATGGCTTGCGGCACGCCCGTCGCGGCCTATCCGGTCACGGGGCCGATCGATGTCGTGACCGAAGGAACGGGCCGCCTCGACGACGATATCGATGTCGCGATAGCGGGAGCGCTGACCCGTGACCGCGCCGCCTGTGTCGAGCACGCGGCGCGCTTCAGTTGGCAAGCGAGCGCCCGCGAATTCCTCGAGGCGCTCACGCCGATCGATGCGGAGCTGCCCGCGGCGGCGTGACTCCCGCCACAATCCGCTTGCCCCGCCAAGGCGCATATCCTACATCCTCGCCACGTGCTGGCCGTCCCGTGAGGGGCGGCCCAATTATTTTCCGGAGCCAGCCATGCCTCATCCGCTCATGCCCCACGCCACCGCCTCATGGCTGGTCGACAACACCTCGCTCAGCTTCGATCAGATCGCCGAATTCTGCGGGCTGCACATCCTCGAGGTCCAGGCCATCGCCGACGATCTCGCCGCGACCAAGCTGACCGGCCGCGATCCCGTCCGCGCGCACGAGCTGACCCAGGAGGAGATCGACAAGGGCCAGGCCGATCCCAACCACGTCCTCGTCATGTCCAAGGGCCCCGACCAGGTCCGCCGCACCAAGGGGCCGCGCTACACGCCCGTCTCCAAGCGGCAGGACAAGCCCGACGGCATCGCCTGGCTGATCAAGAACCACCCTGAAATCTCGGACGGGCAGATCGGCAAGCTGATCGGCACGACGCGCACCACCATCCAGGCGATTCGCGAGCGCAGCCACTGGAACATCGCCAACATCACGCCCAAGGACCCGGTCACGGTCGGCCTGTGCACCCAGCGCGAGCTCGACGCGATCGTGATCAAGGCGGCCAAGAAGGCCGGGATCGAGGCGCCGCGCGACGAGCGCATCGAAGGCGACCGCGAAGCGCTGATCGAGGAGCTGCGCGAGGAGCGCAGGCAGGCGGCGGCGGACGCCGAGGCGGCGCTCGCGGCCGAGGAGGCTGGCCCGGTCGCGACGCTTCCGGGGGGCATGATCGACCCGTTCAAGAAGGCGGAGTAGGAATCCTCCTCGTTCTGGGGAGGAAGGATACTTACACCAGTGTAAGCAAGCTTGACTTACCCGCGCTAAATCGCATGATGCCGCCATGGTCGCGATCCCCCAGGTCTGGCGCAACGATTACCGGCATCCGGGATCGTGGGACCGCAACTATCCGCCGCTCTCCATGCCGCAGATGTTCGCCGATTCGGCGGCCGCGCACAGCCAGGCCTATCTTGCCGATTTCATGGGGCGCAAATTCAGCTACGCCGATGTCCGCTCGGCGGTGAACCGGGTCGCGCGCGGGCTGCAGGACCTGGGGATAGGGCAGGGCGATCGCGTCGGCCTCTTCCTCCCCAATGTCCCGCATTATCTCGCCGCCTATTATGGCGCGATGCGCGCGGGCGCGACGGTGGTCAATTTCTCGCCGCTCTACACGCCCGCCGAGCTCGAGGCGCAGGTCGAGGATTCGGGGACGCGGCTGCTGTTCACGCTCAACGCCGCCGCGCTGCTGCCGACCGCGCTCGAGGTACTCGACTGCTCCACGCTCGAGCGGCTCGTGGTGGGCTCGGTCGCGGGTGTGCTGCCCTTCGCCAAGGCGCTGCTCTATCCGCTCGTCCAGCGCCGCGACATCGCCGTGCTGCCGCGCCGCGCCGAGGTCACACCCTTCTCGCGGCTGATTGACAATAAGGGCGATTTCGATCCCGTCGACTGCGACCCGAGATCGGACCTCGCGCTGATCCAGTACACCGGCGGGACCACCGGGACGCCCAAGGGCGCGATGCTCACCCATCAGAACCTCACCGCCAACGCGCGTCAGGTCCATGACCTCGACCACGATCCCGAGGCCGAGGACCGGATCATGGCCGTGCTGCCCTTCTTTCACGTCTTCGCCAACACCTGCGTGCTCAACCGCACCGTCTGGCGCGGCGGCGAGATCGTCATGCTGCCGCGCTGGAACGCCGCCCAGGCGCTCGAGGCGATGGAGCGCACGCGCGCGACTGCCTTTCCGGGCGTGCCGACGATGTACACCGCGCTGCTCGATCATCCGCGCACCCCAAACACGGATTTCAGTTCGCTTCGCCTGTGCATCTCGGGCGGCGCGCCGCTCCCCGTCGAGACCAAGCGCCGCTTCGAGGCGCTGACCCGCGCCAAGCTGGTCGAGGGCTATGGGCTGACCGAAAGCTCGGGCGTGGTTTCCTCGAACCCTTACGAGGGCGAGGACCGGCCGGGGACGATCGGCCAGCCCGTCGCGGGGACCGTCGTGCGGCTCGTCGACAAGGAGAACCCGCACGAGCCCGCGCCGCCCGGCGAGCCGGGCGAGATCGTCATCGCGGGGCCGCAGGTGATGAAGGGATATTGGAACCGCCCCGAGGCCGACGCCGAGGCGTTCGTCGACGGCTATCTCAGGACGGGCGATGTGGGGACGATCGACGAGGAGGGGTTCATCACCATCGTCGACCGCCTCAAGGACATGATTTCGGTCTCGGGGTACAAGGTGTTCCCGAGCGTGATCGAGGACGCGCTTTACGGCCACGAGTCGGTGCGCGAGGCGATCGTGATCGGCGTCCCCGACGACTATCACGGGGAGATGCCGAAGGCGTTCGTCACCTTGCGCGAGGGCGCGGCGATCGATGGCGAGACGCTCAGGGCCTGGCTGAACGCCCGGCTCGGCAAGCACGAGCGGGTGAGCGCGGTCGCGGTGCGCGACGACCTCCCCAAGACCATGATCGGCAAGCTGGACCGCAAGGCGCTGCGCGCCGAGGAACGGGCGGCGGGGGATTTGCGGTAAACCGTTTGTCAAGCGCGCCCGATTTCGTTACGCTCGCGGATTGCGGCGCGATCCTGCCGCGAGTCGAGCCAGGGGCGGCAGACCCCGCGCCCGTGAAGGCGAGGGGCCCCCGTTCCGAGGGGGATGTCCTATGCACAAGAAACTTATCGTCATCGCCGCAGGCGCGCTATGCGCGGGCCCGGCGGCCGCCCAGCCCGCCACCGAGGGAATCGCCGCCGACGAGGCGCCGATCGTGCTCGCGCAAAACGACAACCGCGAGGAGCGCCGCCGCAACCGCCAGGGCAACCAGGGAAACCAAGGCAATCGCGACCGCGACGCGAACAACAATAATAATAACAACAACAACAACAACAACAACAACGCGCAACGGCAGCGCGACCGGCAGCAAACCGACAACCAGCGCCAGCGCGACCGCCAGCAGACCGATGCGCGGCGCGACCGCGATCGCCGGGCGAACGATGACCAGCTCCAGCGCGAGCGGCGGGGCGATCGGCGCGACCGCACCAACAATGCGCAGCAGGGCGATCGCCGCCAGGATGGCCAGCGCGCGCGCCAGCAAGATCGCCGGCAGGACAACCGCGGGGATCGCGGGCGCAACGATCGCCGCGACGACCGCGACAACCGCGGCAACAACCGCCGCATCGAGGATCGCTGGGACGATCGCCGCGACAACCGGCGCGACCGTGTCGACGATCGCCGGGATGATCGCCGCGACCGGATCGAGGACCGCTGGGACGACCGCCGCTGGGCCGACGGCTGGCGGCGCGACGGCCGCTACAACTGGCGCGACTGGCGCGGACGCAACTCCTCATTGTTCCGCTTCCGCTACGCGCCGCCGCGCGGCCACGGCTATCGGCGCTTCCGCCGCGGAGCGCGGCTCGGCGCCCCCTTCTACGCGTCGACCTACTGGCTGCGCGATCCGTCGCGCTACCGGCTGCCCCCGCACGGCGGCAACTATCGTTGGGTGCGCTACTTCGGCGACGTTGCGCTGGTCGACACGCGCACCGGCATGATCGTCGACATCGAGTACGGCTTCTTCCTCTGAGGCCGGCCGGCTGAGCACACCGTCCTTCCGCCCTCACGGGGGCGGAAGGACGCCTGAAGCGCGCGCCTTGGGAGCCTAAGCCGCTGCCACCGGTTCGGCGGGCAGGAGCGTGCGCGTCCACTCCCGCAAATCCTCGCGCGCACGCGCCGTCATCGCCGCCTTGCGTTCGGCCTTGCGCGCCTTCTGCTCGAGTGGCGGGAACAGGCCGAAGTTGATGTTCATCGGCTGGTAGCTCGCGGCGTCGGCGCCGCCGGTGATGTGGCCGAGCAGCGCGCCGAGCGCGATGGTCGGCCACATCACCCGCGGCGCCGACGCCGCGAGCTACCAGCCGATGAACATCAACATAGGCCATTTCCCGCCACTCGAGCAGAAGGCGCGCAAGGCCGAACG
>JACMKH010000178.1 GCA_014380205.1 Sphingomonadaceae bacterium | reverse complement strand
GGCGGCGCGACGCGCTTCGCCTGGCTGGTCGCTTGATGGCGGGCGAAGAGGCCATCGCCGCGGGCGCGGACGGGCTCATCGCGACGAGCCCGGCCGAGGTCGACCTGCTAGTCTCGATCCTGCGGCTCTGCTCGGTGATCAATCGGCCGATGCAGGACGGGGTCGCCGACCCCGAGGGTCTCACACTTAACGAGTTGCGTGCGCTGATGAGCATCGGCGGCGAGGGCGAGCTCGCCGGCCACGAGCTCACCGAGCTGATCGGCATGCCTCCGATGAACGCGAGCCGCGCGCTGCTCTCGCTCGAGCAACGCGGCTGGATCGAGGTCGCCCCCGATCCCGACAATCGCCGTCGCAAGCCCTATCGAATCAGCGCGGCGGGGCTTGCGGCCTATGGCGCGATGATGCCCGAGATAGCCGAGGTAGCCGCTTTCCTGCTCAAGGGACTCGACGCGCGCGAGATGGAACGCTTCGGGCGGACCGCGCACAAGATCATGCGGCGGATCGATCAATGGAAGAAACGCGATGAGCAGCAGTGAATTCCCAACGCCCGCGGGCGTTTCGATAGCCCATCCCGACAGAATCTACGTCGACGGTGCCTGGGTCGCGCCCGCCGGCGGGGGGGCGATCGATGTCGTCTCGCCCAACAGCGAGGAGGTCGTCGCGCGCGTCGCCGAGGGGAGTGAGGCCGACATGGACGCGGCGGTCGCCGCCGCGCGCCGCGCCTTCGACAGCGGGCGCTGGTCCGATCTCGCGCCTGCCGAACGCGCCGATTTCCTGAGGCGTATGGCCAAGCGGCTGCGCGCGCGCGAGCCCGAGCTCGCCGCCGCCTGGACCGCGCAAGTTGGCGGGCTGGCGAGCTTCGCGCCGATCCTCGTCGGTGGCGGCACGCACAGCCTCGATGCGATGGCCGCGCTCGCCGAGAGCTTCGAGTTCGAGCGCGTCGCCGAGAGCAAGGTCGCGGGCTTCGCGGTGGTGCGGCGCGAGCCGGTCGGCGTGGTCGCGGCGATCGCGCCGTGGAACGCGCCCTATTCGATCATGACCGGCAAGGTCGCCCCCGCGCTGCTCGCGGGCTGCACGGTGGTGATGAAGCCCTCGCCCGAGACGCCGCTCGAGGCCTATATCATCGCCGAGGTGGCCGACGCGATCGGGCTGCCGCCGGGCGTGCTCAACCTCGTCTGCGCGCATCGCGAGGCATCGGACTATCTCGTCCGCAACCCCGACGTCGACAAGGTCAGCTTCACCGGCTCGACGGTCGCGGGCAAGCGCATCGCGAGCGTGTGCGGCGAGCGCATCGCGCGCTGCACGCTCGAGCTTGGCGGCAAATCGGCGGTGATCGTGCTCGACGACTTTCCGACCGAGGCGGCGGCGAAGCTGCTCACGGGCACGATCACGGTGATGAGCGGGCAGGTGTGCGCGATGCTCAGCCGCGCGATCGTCCCGCGCGCGCGCCACGACGAGCTCGCCGACGCGATCGCGGGCGAGATGGCCAAGGTGCGCATCGGACCGAGCGAGGATATGGCGACGCAGATGGGGCCGCTCGCGATGAAGCGCCAGCTCGAGCGCGTCGAAGCCTATATCGAGACGGGCAAGGCCGAGGGCGCCGATCTCGTCTGCGGCGGCGGGCGGCTGAGCCACATGAACCGTGGCTATTTCCTCGAGCCGACGCTGTTCGCCAACGTCGACAACCGCTCGACCATCGCCCAGGAAGAGATTTTCGGTCCCGTGCTCAGCCTGATCCCGTGCGAGGACGATGAGGACGCGGTGCGCATCGCCAACGACACCAATTACGGACTCAACGGCTCGGTGCTCACCAACGACGCCGACGCCGCCTACGGCATCGCGAAGCGCATGCGCGCGGGCGGCTTCGGCCAGAACGGGATGAAGGCCGATTTCGGTCTCCCCTTTGGCGGCTACAAGCAATCGGGCATCGGCCGCGAGGGCGGCGTCGAAGGGCTGCTGAACTATTGTGAGACCAAGACCGTACTGCTCGACGCGGCGCCGGCAGCGCTGCGTTGAGCGATCGGCGGGCGGGCGAACGGATCGGGTGAAATTTCGCGAAAAGCGCCCTAAGGGCGGGCGATGGTCGATGTGGCGATATGCTGCGTGCAAGCCGATGAGGAGCGCGTAAGCCCGCTCGCCGAAGCGCTGCGCGCCCGGGGCTATGTGGTCGAGCAGCACGACGACGAGGCCGCGATCGATTCGGCGCGCGCGGTGATCGTCGTATGGTCCGCGCATTCGATCGCCTCGTCGCGCTCGCGCGCGCGGGCCGCCCGCGCGCTCGACCAAGACAAGCTCGCCCAGATCGCGCTCGATCCGTCGCGCGCGCCGATGCCCTTCAACATGGTCCATTCGGCGGCGCTCGGCGATTGGGCCGGCGAGGCCGATCACCACGAATGGCGCCAGTTGCTCGGACGCCTTGCCGCATTGTGCGGAGACGAGCGCGACGATGGTTGATCTCGCCGACATCAGCGTCGAGCAAGCCGCGAGCACCGCCGGCGCCGCGCTGCGCCGAGGCGATTTTCTGGCCGCCTATGATTGCGCCGTCTCGGTGCGCGACGCGGGGGTGGACGATCCGCGGCTCGCCTTCATCGCCGCGCTCGCGCTCGCCCGGATGGGCGATTCGCACCTCGCGATCGAGCTTTACGAGCAGGCCGGGCTCGGCGCGATCGACAATGACGACTATCGGGCGCTCGGCGCGCGCATCAAGAAGGATCTCGCGCAGCTCGCGCCCGGAGGCGAGCGACAGGCGCTCTTCGCCGAGGCAAGCGCGGCTTATCGCGCGATCTTCGACGATCTCGGCGGCTATTTTCCCGCGATCAACGCCGCCACCACCGCGCTGCTCGCGGGCGACGAGGCCGCGGCGCGCGAGCTCGCCACCAAGATCCTCAAAGATCCCGAGATCAGGCGCAGCGAGAGCTATTATGCCGCCGCGAGCGCGGCCGAGGCGCACGTGCTGCTCGGCGACGGCGCGGCGGCGTTGGAGGCGATCGCGCGCGCG
>JACMKH010000177.1 GCA_014380205.1 Sphingomonadaceae bacterium | reverse complement strand
CGGTCTCGACCCCCAGCGCTTGCGCGCCGCCCGCGAGCGCGGCGTCGAACAGCGTCGCGCCGACCGAGCGCCGTCGCTCGCTCGCCAGGATGTTGCGGCGGCGGCTTTGCAGGCGCTGGGCGTATTCGATCATGCGCAGCTCGCCCGCGGCGTCGATCGCGATGTTCGAATCGGTGCCCGTGCCGATCATGCCGCCCGCGTCAAGATAGGCTTCGCCGGGAAAGACGCCGTCGCCGAGATTGGCCTCGGTGATCGGGCACAGGCCCGCGACCGCGCCGCTCGCGGCGAGCGCGGAGGTTTCGGCCTCGTCAAGATGGGTGGCGTGGACGAGGCACCAGCGCGGGCCGATGTCCTGATGGTCGAGCAGCCATTGGACCGGGCGAGCGCCCGACCAGGCGAGGCACGCCTCGACCTCGCGGAGCTGCTCGGCGGCGTGGATGTGGATCGGGCCGCCCTCGGCGAGCGGGAGCACCGTGTCGAGTTCGTGGGGCGTGACCGCCCGCAGCGAGTGCGGCGCGACGCCCATATTGTCGCCCTCGCGCAGCTTGGCGCGGCTCGCCTCGACCAGCCGCGCGAAGCTATCGACATCCGAGAGGAAGCGTCGTTGCCCCGGGTTGGCCGGCGCGCCGCCGAAATCGCTGTGCGCATAGAAGACGGGGAGCAGAGTCAGCCCGATCCCTGCGGTTTCGGCGGCCGCGACGATGCTCGCCGCGGTCTCCGCAGGATCGGCGTAGCGCGATCCGTCGACGTCGTTGTGGAGATAGTGGAACTCCCCGACGCGCGTATAGCCCGTCTCGAGCATCTCGGCATAGGCCTGGGCGGTGATCGCGGCGATGTCCTCGGGGGTGAGCCGGTCGAGGAAGCGGTACATCACCTCGCGCCAGCTCCAGAAATCGTCGTCGGGCCGGCCGCGCTGCTCGGAGAGCCCCGCCATGCCGCGCTGGAAGCCGTGGCTGTGGACGTTGCATAGCCCGGGCAGCGCGATCACGTGGCGCTCGTCGTCCGCGCCGGGGTCAACCTCGGTCTCGACGGACGCGATGCTGCCGTCGGCAACCGAGACACGCACCTTTTCCGCCCATCCCCCAGGCAGCCTCGCCTGTTCGAACCAGAGTTGCATCGCCCTTGCTCCCGCTTTGGCTCTGGACATGATAGCCGCGCGGGGGGAGAGCGGCGACCATGAATCGGCTCTGGCGCAACGCGCGACTGATGACGCTCGTCGGTGAGGGATTGGGGATTGTCGAGGATGGCGCGATCGCGTGCCGGGAGGGCCGGATCACCTATGCGGGACCAGCGGCGGACGCGCAGCGCGACGCGGACGAGGTTATCGACTGCGAGGGCCGCTGGATCTCTCCGGGGCTGATCGACTGCCACACGCACCTCGTCCACGGCGGCGACCGCGCGGGCGAGTTCGAGCAGCGGCTCGTGGGCGCCTCCTATGAGGAGATCGCGCGCGCGGGCGGCGGCATCGTATCGACGATGAACGCGACGCGCGCGGCGAGCGAAGAAGCGTTGATCGCGAGCGCGCTGCCCCGGCTCGACGCGCTGATCGCCGAGGGCGTCACGACGGTCGAGATCAAGTCGGGCTATGGCCTTTCGCTCGAGCATGAGTCGAAGCAACTCCGCGCCGCGCGCGCGCTCGGCGAGCGGCGCGACGTGAGCGTCACCACCACCTTACTCGGAGCGCATGCGCTGCCCCCCGAATTTGCCGGCGATCCCGACGGCTATGTCGATCATGTTTGCGAGACGATGATCCCAGCGGTCGCCGCAGAGGGTCTCGCCGACGCTGTCGACGCGTTCTGCGAAGGGATCGGCTTCACGCCGCAACAGGTCGGACGCGTGTTCGCCGTCGCGCGAGCGCATGGCCTCCCGGTCAAGCTCCACGCGGAGCAGCTCAGCAACCTCCACGGCGCGGCGCTCGCGGCGCGCTGCGGCGCGCTCTCGGCCGACCATCTCGAATATATCGACGAGGCGGGCGTCGCCGCGATGGCGGAGGCGGGGACGGTGGCGGTGCTGCTCCCCGGCGCCTTCTATTTCACGCGCGAGACGCGGCTTCCACCGATCGACGCGTTGCGCGCGGCGCGCGTTCCCATCGCGCTCGCCACCGACTGCAATCCCGGCACATCGCCGCTGACCTCGCTTCTGCTCGTCATGAACATGGCGGCGACGTTGTTCCGCATGACCGTCGACGAGTGCATCGCCGGGGTGACGCGCGAGGCCGCGCGCGCGCTCGGGATGGCCGAGCGGATTGGCACGCTCGAGGCGGGCAAGCGCTGCGATCTCGCGATCTGGGATATCGGCCAACCCGCCGAGCTCGTATACCGCATCGGCTTCAACCCGCTCCATGCGCGGGTATGGCGAGGGCAGGGATGATCACGCTCACTCCCGGACAGGCGACGCTCGCCGACTGGCGCGCGATCTATTGCGGCGAGGGCGCGCGGCTGCATGCCGATTGCGCCGCGCGCATCGCCGAGAGCGCGGCGGCGGTCGGACGCATCCTCGCGCATGGCGAGCCGGTTTACGGGATCAACACGGGCTTCGGGAAGCTCGCGAGCGTGCGGATCGGCGACGACGACCTCGCGACGCTCCAGCGCAACATCGTGCTGAGCCACGCGGCGGGGGTCGGCGAGGCGATGCCCGCGCCGATCGCGCGGCTGATGATCGCGCTCAAGCTCGCGAGCTTCGGCCACGGTGCGTCCGGTGTGCGGCCCGAGACCGTGGCGATGCTCGAGGCGATGCTCGACAAGGGGCTCATTCCCGTCATCCCCGCGCAGGGCTCGTGCGGCGCCTCGGGCGATCTCGCGCCGCTCGCGCATCTCGCCGCCGCGATGATCGGCGTGGGCGAAATCAAGGGCAAGCCTGCCGGGGATGCGCTGGCGGAAGCGGGGCTCGAACCGCTCACGCTCGGCCCCAAGGAGGGGCTCGCGCTGCTCAACGGCACCCAATTCAGCACCGCCTATGCGCTCGCCGGGCTGTTCGAGGCCGAGCGGTTGCTCCAGTCGGCGCTGGTCACGGGCGCGCTTTCGGTCGAGGCGGCCAAGGGATCGGACACGCCCTTCGATCCGCGCATCCACGAACTACGCGGCCACAGGGGACAGATCGAAACCGCCGCCGCCCTACGCGAACTGATGGCGGGGTCGGCGATCCGCGCGAGCCATGCGAGCGACGATCCGCGCGTTCAGGATCCCTATTGCCTGCGCTGCCAACCGCAGGTGATGGGCGCCGCGCTCGATATTTTGCGCCAGGCGGCGGCGACACTCGCCATCGAGGCCAATGGCGTGACCGACAATCCGCTGATCTTCGCCGACAGCGACGAGGCGCTGTCGGGCGGCAATTTCCACGCCGAGCCTGTCGCCTTCGCCGCCGATATGATCGCGCTCGCGCTGTGCGAGATCGGCTCGATTTCGGAGCGTCGCGTCGCGATGCTCGTCGATCCCGCGCTTTCCGGGCTTCCCGCCTTCCTGACGCCCCGGCCCGGGCTCAACTCGGGCTTCATGATCCCGCAGGTGACGGCGGCCGCGCTGGTCGCCGAGAACAAGCAGCGCGCGCATCCCGCGAGCGTCGATTCGATCCCCACCTCGGCCAACCAGGAGGATCACGTCTCGATGGCGGCGCACGGGGCGCGGCGGCTGCTGCCGATGGCGGAGAATCTGGCGGCGATCATCGGCATCGAATATCTCGCGGCGGCGCAGAGCTGTGACTTTCATGCGCCGCTGAGCTCGAGCGAGACGCTCGAGGAGGCGCGGAAGATTTTGCGCAAGAGGGTGGCACATCTGGAGGACGACCGGCACTTCCATCCGGATATTGTGGTGGCGACGGAGATGGTCCGCGAAGGCGCACTCGGCGCGCTGACCAGCCTACCCGGAGTGGAGGGGTGAGGTCCGCTGCCAAACCTCCCCGGAAAGGGGAGGGGACCGCCGGCGAGCGGCCGGTGTTGGAGGGGGCACACCCCTCGCGCAGCGCTGGGGTAGAGCCCCCACCACCATGCTTCGCATGGTCCCCCTCCCCGTTCCGGGGAGGAACTAGATGACCGACTTCCTCGAAATCCATCGCGGCGACGCGCCCCTTATCGTGACCTTCCCGCATACGGGCACGGAGATTCCGCCCGAGATCGAGGCCCGCCTTGTCTCCCCCTGGCTCGGCCGCAAGGACGCCGACTGGTGGGTCGACCAGCTTTACGACTTCGCGCGTGGGCTCGGCGCGACGACGATTCGCACGCGCGTCTCGCGCACCGTGATCGACGTCAACCGCGATCCCTCCGGCGCGTCGCTTTATCCGGGGCACGCGACGACGGGACTGTGCCCGACCGAGACGTTCGACGGCGAACCGCTCTATCGCGCGGGGGAGGAGGCTGCCCAAGCCGAGATCGCCGCGCGCCGCGAGCGCTGGTTCGATCCCTATCACGCCGCGATCGAGGGCGAGATCGCGCGACTCGGTGAGACACACGATCGCGTCGTGCTCTACGATGCGCATTCGATTCGCTGCGCGATCCCCCGATTGTTCGAGGGCCAGCTGCCCGATCTCAACATCGGCACCCATGACGGCAAGAGCTGCGATCCCGCGCTTACAGATGCGGTCGAAGCGGCGGCGGCGCGCTCAGCGTTCAGCCATGTGGTTGACGGCCGCTTCAAGGGCGGCTGGACGACGCGGCATTATGGACGGCCCGGCGAGGGCGTCCACGCGATCCAGATGGAGCTCGCCTGCCGCGCCTATCTCGACGAGCCCGACACGCCCGACGACAACAACTGGCCCACCGCTTACGCCGAGCTACGCGCCGGACCCTTGCGCGCCACGCTCCACGACATCCTCCAATCCGCGCTCGCCTTCGCCTATGGAAAGCCCATGACCCGTCTCGATAACAGCCGCACCATCCGCCCCGCCACCGGGACCACGCTCAGCGCCAAATCCTGGCTCACCGAGGCGCCGATGCGGATGCTGATGAACAACCTCCACCCCGACGTCGCCGAGCGGCCCGAGGAGCTCGTCGTCTATGGCGGGATCGGTCGCGCCGCGCGCGACTGGGAGAGTTTTGACCGGATCGTCGAGACGCTGAAGCGGCTCGAGGACGACGAGACGCTGCTCGTCCAGTCGGGCAAGCCCGTGGGCGTGTTCCGCACGCACGCGGACGCGCCGCGCGTGCTCATCGCCAACTCGAACCTCGTTCCGCACTGGGCGACCTGGGAGCATTTCAACGCGCTCGATAAGAAGGGCCTGGCGATGTACGGTCAGATGACCGCGGGCTCGTGGATCTACATCGGCTCGCAGGGCATCGTTCAGGGCACCTACGAGACCTTTGTCGAGATGGGCCGCCAGCATTATGGCGGCGACCTTTCGGGCCGTTGGCTGCTCACCGCGGGGCTCGGCGGGATGGGCGGCGCTCAGCCGCTTGCGGCGACGATGGCGGGGGCCTCGTGCCTCGCGATCGAATGCCAGCCGAGCCGGATCGAGATGCGGCTGCGGACCGGCTATCTCGACCGCTCGACCGACAGCCTCGACGAGGCGCTCGAGATTGTCACGACCGCCACCTCGCCGGTCTCGGTCGGCCTGCTCGGCAACGCCGCCGAGCTCGTCCCCGAAATTTTTCGCCGAGGCGTCCGCCCCGATCTCGTGACCGATCAGACCTCGGCGCACGATCCCGCCAACGGCTATCTCCCCGAGGGCTGGACGCTGGAACGCTGGGCCGAGACGCGCGAGCGCGATCCCGACGCGGTCGCGCGCGCGGCGAAAGCCTCGATGGCGGTCCATGTCCGCGCGATGCTCGATTTCCACCGCGCCGGCGTCCCAACCACCGATTACGGCAACAACATCCGCCAGATGGCCCACGACGAGGGAGTCAACGATGCGTTTGATTTCCCCGGCTTCGTCCCCGCCTATATCCGCCCGCTGTTCTGCCGTGGGATCGGCCCCTTCCGCTGGGCGGCGCTGTCGGGCAATCCCGAGGACATCTACACGACTGACGCCAAGGTCAAAGAGCTGCTCCCCGACGACGCCAACCTTCACAATTGGCTCGACATGGCGCGCGAGCGGATTCAGTTTCAAGGGCTGCCCGCGCGAATCTGCTGGGTCGGGCTCGGCGACCGCCACCGGCTCGGCCTCGCGTTCAATGAGATGGTGGCCTCGGGCGAGCTCAAGGCCCCCATCGTAATTGGCCGAGACCACCTCGACTCGGGCTCGGTCGCGAGCCCCAACCGCGAGACCGAGGCGATGAAGGACGGCTCGGACGCGGTCTCCGACTGGCCGCTCTTGAACGCGCTGCTCAACACCGCCTCGGGCGCGACCTGGGTTTCGCTCCACCACGGCGGCGGCGTCGGCATGGGCTATTCGCAGCACGCGGGCATGGTCATCGTCGCCGACGGCACCGAAGCTGCGGCGCGCCGCCTCGAACGCGTGCTGTGGAACGACCCGGCGACTGGCGTGATGCGCCATGCAGACGCGGGCTATGAGCTCGCGGTGGAATGCGCGCGGGAGAAAGGACTCGACCTGCCGAGCCTGTAAGCCGGTTAGTTGCCTCCGGTAGGATTGTCGGCGGTGCCGCTGCCCTGGCCGATCGCGCCGCTCTGCCCGATGTTGCCGAACAGCTCATCGAAGAAGCTGCGCTCGCGGCCGACGGTCGGGGTTTGCTCGCCGAAGGGCTCGATCGAGGCGACCTGCTCGAGCCCCGCGCGGTCGATCGAGACGACGTTGCCCGCCGCGTCGAAGCGGATCGCGAGGATCGTCTGCTGGACGGGCCTCGGGCTCGCGAAGGCGAGCTGGCGCGTGTCGCGCGAGAAATAATACCACACCGCCGGCTCGCCGGGCTGGTTGATCTGGCTTTCGAAGGTCGGCCGGCCGAGGGTCGAAGCGACCGACTGGCGGTTGTCGACGCCGGGCTGGATCGACTGGATCAGCACCTCGTCGGCGATATAGCCCTTATGCTCGCGGATCCGCCCGCAGCCGCCCGCGGCGAGCAGCGCCGTGATCGCGATCGCCGCGACGGTCGCGCGCCTGTTGCCGGTCATACTGGTCTCCTCACGCGCGCGGCCCCAAACGTCCGGCCGCGCCTTGCTCGAACGGCGCCTCAATATGCGTGGGCGCGGCGGCTGGCAAGGCCGACACGGAAGGGCTATCGCAGGCGGATGGCTCTGCTCGAACGGCTTTTCGGCGCGCGCTCGCGCCGGCAGGAGATGGCGCCGCTCTATCGCGCGATCGTCGCCGAGGCGCGCGATCCGGGCTGGTTCACCACAGGCCAGGCCCCCGACACGCCCGACGGGCGCTTCGACATGCTCGCGGCGGTGCTTTCGCTCGCGCTGCTCCGGCTCGAGCGCGACGGCGCGCGCTACGCCGCCGAATCGGCGCTGCTCGCCGAGCTGTTCATCGACGACATGGACGGCCAGCTGCGCCAGAGCGGGATCGGCGACGTCGTCGTCGGCAAGCATATCGGACGGATGATGGGCGCGCTCGGCGGGCGGCTCACCGCCTATCGCGACGCGCTCGACGAGGAGGGCGGCCTCGAGACCGCGCTCGAGCGCAATCTCTATCGCGGCGATCCGCCGGGGCGCAATGCGATCGGCTATGTCGAGACGCGGCTGCGGGCGCTCGCCGAGGCGCTCGACGCGATCGAGGGCGAATCGCTCGTCACCGGCCGATGGCCGCGGCGATGACGACGCCCGAATTCGCGCGGCCGATCCCGCTCGACCGGATCGGCGGAGGGCCGAGCCCCCACCGGATCGCGGCCG
>JACMKH010000176.1 GCA_014380205.1 Sphingomonadaceae bacterium | reverse complement strand
GCGTCGGCGCGCAGCCGGCAAGCAGCGCGGCGAGCGCGCAGGCCAGCGAGATCGGGCCCATCCGCCTGATCTGTGCTGAAGCCGCGATGCCCATCTCGAATTCCCTCCCGCGAGAGTACGAATTAATGACTCGTCAAGCACGGTAAAGAAATGGTTAACGCCGCGCCGATCCGCCCGTGGGGAGCGACAGGGTGACGCACGGCCGCCCAGCGCCTATCTGGCCGCGCATGCCCGCCCCTGTCCTCTCGTTCGAAAATCTCGGTCTGATCCAGGGATCGGGGTGGCTGTTTCGCGGGATCGACCTCAATGTCGGCGAGCGCGACCGGCTCGCGCTGATCGGGCGCAACGGCGCGGGGAAGACGACGCTGTTCCGGCTGCTCGCGGGGGCGATCGAGGCCGACGAAGGGCGGCGGACGATCGTTCCGGGGACGCGCGTCGTGCTGCTCGAGCAGGATCCCGATTTTTCCGGGCATGCGAGCCTGATGGAGTGGGCGCTCGCGGGAGACGATGCGCCAGCCGCGCATGAGGTCGCGGCGGTTGCCGGCCAGCTCGGCATCGACATGACGCACGAGACAGCGAGCGCCTCGGGGGGCGAGCGGCGGCGCGCGGCGATCGCGGGGGCCATCGCGCAGCAGCCCGACGTGCTGCTGCTCGACGAGCCGACCAACCATCTCGATCTCGCGGCGATCGAATGGCTGGAGCAATGGCTCGGCCGCTTCACCGGGGCGTTCATCGCGATCAGCCACGACCGCACCTTCCTCAAGCGGCTGACGCGATCGACCCTGTGGCTCGATCGCGGCTCGCTGCGGCGCGCCGAGATCGGCTTCGGCGGCTATGACGCCTGGGTCGAGAAGGTCTATGCCGAGGAGGCGCGCGCGGCGGCGAAGATGGACGCCCGGCTCAAGCTCGAGCTGCGCTGGCTCGAACGCGGGGTCACCGCGCGCCGCAAGCGCAACGAGGGGCGGCTAGCCAATCTCCACGAGATGCGCGCGCAACGCGCGGCGATGCTCGGGCCAGCTGGAACAGCGAAGCTCGCGATCGAGGCCGACGACATCAAGACCAAGAGCGTGATCGTCGCCGAAGGCGTGACCAAGAAGTTTGGCGACCGCACCATCATCCGCGACTTCGCGCTGCGCATCCAGCGCGGCGACCGGATCGGCGTGGTCGGCGCGAACGGGGCGGGCAAGACGACCTTGCTCAAGCTGCTCACCGGCGAGATCGCGCCCGACGAGGGGCGGGTCAAGCTCGCCAAAACGCTCGACGGCGTCGTGATCGATCAGCAGCGCCAGCTGCTCGCGCCCGACAAGCGCGTGCGCGACATCCTCGCCGAGGGCGGCGACTGGATCGACGTCCGCGGCGCCAAGACGCACATCCGCGGCTATTTGAAAGATTTCCTGTTCGATCCCGGGCTTGCCGACGCGCGGATCGGCACGCTTTCGGGGGGCGAGCGCTCGCGGCTGCTGCTCGCGCGCGAGTTCGCGCGGCGCTCGAACCTGCTCGTGCTCGACGAGCCGACCAACGACCTCGACATGGAGACGCTCGATCTCCTGCAGGAGGTGATCGCGGACTATGAGGGGACCGTGCTCATCGTCAGCCACGACCGCGACTTCCTCGACCGTACGGTGACGATCACGCTCGGCCTCGACGGCTCGGGCAAGGTCGACATCGTCGCGGGGGGATATGAGGATTGGGCGCGCAGGCGGGCTGCGCCGGTGACGAACCGGGGGAGCGCGAAATCAGCGCCCGCGCCCGCCGCGCCGCCCTCGCGCGGAACCAAGCTGACCTACAAGGACCAGCGCGACCTCGACTTGCTCCCCGCCGAGATCAACCGGCTCGACGGTGAGATCGCGACGGCCGAGGCCGCGCTCTCGGACGCGGATCTGTACTTGCGCGACCCGGGTCGCTTCGCCTCGTTGATCGAGGCGATCGAAGCGGCGCGGATGGCGCGCGCAACGCATGAGGAGCGATGGCTGACGCTAGCCGAACAAGCGGAGGCGTTGGAGAGTTAGGTCAGCCCAATCCCTCGGCCGCCATCGCGCGCCTGACGGATTCGCGGCCCATGTTGCGTTCGCGGAAGGCGACAAGCGCCGGCGGCAGCTCAATCTCAAGCTTGCCGGCCCAGAGCGTCATCACGAAAAGATAATTGTCGGCCACCGTCGGGGCGTCTCCGACCAGCCATTCGGCATCGCCCATCAGCTCGGCGGCGAGCGCAAGACGCCTAGAGACATTCGTCTTTGCGCCAGCCTTGTCGGCGCCCTCCGCCCCGCGAAACAGCGGTCCGAATGCGTTGTGGACCTCGGTGCCGGTGAAGCCGAGCCATTCGAGCATCTTGTAGCGGTCGACACCGGACGGCGGAGCGGCGCCCTGATCCGCGAGATACATCAGCACGGCCGGGTTCTCGGTCAGTAACCCGGTCTCGCCGGTGTAGATCGCTGGCACATAGCCACGCGGACTGATTGCGCGGAAGTCCGCGCCATGCTCGGTGGTGTGGGTCTTGAGATCGACCTTGATCGCTTCATAGGCCGCGCCATTCTCCTCGAGCGCGATATGGCTGGCGAGGCTGCAGGCGCCGGGCGCGTAGTAGAGCTTCATCGCTTGTTCTCCATGCGGGGTATGCGCGTGATATGGCCGCGGCGACGCCTCCCGCAAGGCGCGACCCGATTGACCGTGGCGAATATTTGTTGCGGGCGCGTGTTCAGTCGTCGAGCGAGCGCCCCGCGCGTCCCGCGAGCTCGACGACATATTGCCACGCCACGCGCCCCGATCGTCCGCCGCGCCGCGTCGCCCAGCCGGTCGCGTCAGCGGGATCGAAGGCGAGGCCGTGATGCGCGGCATAGGCCTCGACCATCGCGAGGTACGCGGCCTGGTCGCACGCGTGGAAGCCGAGGCTGAGCCCGAAGCGGTCGGCGAGCGCGAGCCGGTCGTCGCGCGCGTCGCGTGGATTGATCGGATCGTCCTGCTCGGCCATCTCGCGCGGCACGATGTGGCGGCGGTTCGAGGTGACGTATAGCCGGGCGTTTGCGGGACGCGCTTCGGCGCCGCCTTCAAGCAAGGAGCGCAGCGCATGCGGCGCGCGATCGTCCTCGCCGAAG
>JACMKH010000175.1 GCA_014380205.1 Sphingomonadaceae bacterium | reverse complement strand
CGACGTGCTCGCGGCGTGGGACCGGCGCACCAATGTCGAAAGCCGCGGCGCCGTGCTGTTCTCGCTGTGGGCGCTCGGCTTCGCGGCGAGCCAGCCGGGCGGAGTCTATGAGCGGCCGTGGAGCTTCGCCGCGCCCACCCAATGGCCCGATGGCCTCGCCGACGATGCGGCGGCGGTCTCGGCGCTGGTCGCCACGGTCGAGAGCATGGAGGCGGGTGGCATCCCGCTCGATCTGCCTTGGGGCGAATTCGCGCGCTCCCCCGACGGCGCGGGCGGGACATTGCCCTCGAACCTCGGCATGGGCTCGCTCGGTGCGTTCCGCGTCGGCTTCTTCGAGCCCAACCCAGCGGGCGGCGCACCGATCTTCAACGGCGGCACGAGCTGGGTCGCGGCGATCGAGTTCGGCGAGCAGGTGAGCGCGCGCGCGATCCTCCCCTATGGCAATTTCGCCGTGCGACCCGAGGGCATCGAGGAGCAATACAGCCTGTTCGCGCGCGGCGAGCTGCGCGGGGTCAATTTCAGCGAAGCGACGGTCGCGGCGGCGACGGTGTTCGAGGAGCGATTGGGACGGGGCGAGTAGCCGCATTTTCCGCTCGCAAAGCCGCGGCAAAATCGACATAGGCGGCCAAAATTCAGACCGGGGGGGAACATGCAGCGGACCGGCCCGATGCTCGTGGCGATCGCCGTTGGCCTCGTCGCGTCGCCTGCCTGCGCGCAGGATGCCGACAATTGGACGATCGCGCCGCGCGGGCGCATCCAATATGACGTCGGCGACGTCGATGCGCCGAGCTCGATTTCGGCGGACGGGCTGGAGGTCGTCGACGAGTTCCGCGCGATCCGGCTCGGCGCGCAGGGGCGGCTCGCGGGGGCGATCGACTTTCTGATCGAGGTCGATTTTTCGCAGAACGACTTCGTGCTGGTCGACGCGACGCTGGGCCACACCACCGGGCCGGTCACCTTCACGCTCGGCCACCAGAAGAACCTGACCGGGCTCGAGGAGCTGACCAGCGCGCTCAACACCTCGTTCGTCGAGCGCGCGGCGTTCACCGACGCGTTCGGCTTCGAGCGCCGCGTCGGCTTCGCGGTGAGCTATGCGGGCGCCGACCATCTCGTCTCCGCGGGCGCGTTCACCGACGATTTCGATGCGCTGACCAACGACGAGAACGACGGCTACAGCCTCGACGCGCGCGCCGCCTGGTTTCCTGAGATCGGCGAGCGCACGCGGCTCCACCTCGGCGGCGCGGTCCATTGGCGCGACATTCGCGAGCCGGCCGCGCTACGCTACCGCCAGCGCCCGCTGCTCCACGCGACCGATATCCGCTTCATCTCGACGCCGACGCTCCCGACCGAGGAGGAGCTGAGCTACGGGATCGAGGCGGCGCTGGTCCGCGGCAGCTTCCACGCGACCGGCGAGGCGCACTGGTTCCGCCCGACGCTCGCGGGCGGCGCGGACAGCCCGACCTATTTCGGCGGCTATGTCGAGGCGGGCATCTTCCTCACGCCGGGCGACACGCGCGGTTATCGCGCGGGCCGCTTCGACCGTGTGCGGCCGTCGCAGCCGCTGGGCGAGGGCGGGATCGGCGCGGTCCAGATCAACGCGCGCTACGACCGGCTCGATCTCAACGGCGCGGGCGTGGTTGGCGGGACGCAGGACCTCATCGGCGGCTCGCTCGTCTGGACGCCGCAGGACCGCTACCGGCTGATGCTCAACTATGCGCGGATCGACTATGCCGACGCCGCGATTCCGACCGCGAGCGGGGATCGTGACTATGGCGTCGACGTCGTCGCGCTGCGCGCGCAGGTCAGCTATTGAGGGCATGCGCTGCACCGGCAATCGCGCAGAACGAGCCCGATGACACTGGAACGATGAGCTGCGGCTGCGCATCCATATGACGTAGGCGACGTCGACGGGCCGAGCTCGATGAGCTGCTGCTGTCAAAAGCATCCTCTGTAACGATAGCGTCACAAAACTGACGCCGATACGTTGCGCGCGACTTCTAGTCCCGCCCCCAGGAGACAGGGGCTGCTCCGAATCAGGTGAGATTAGATGAACCTCAAGTTTCATAGGCTGCTGCTTGCCGCCACCGCGCTCGCGGGCGCCGTTCCCGCGCATAGCCAGGTTTCGGCTGACGTTGCCGCCGAGATCGCCGCGCTCCGGGCCCAAATCGACGCGCTGGAGGCGCAGGTTGCTGAAATACGGACCGCAAGCGCGGCCGCGCCCGCGCCCGCCGCCGAGGGGCCCGAAATCCGCTTTCGTGGCGCGCCGCAGATCACCGCGCCCGGAGGCTGGTCATTCAAACCGCGCGGGCGAATCCAATATGACGCCGGCTTCGTCTCGAGCCCCGACGGAATCTCCGACCCCGGCCTGGGCTTCTCCAATGAGCTGCGGCGCGGCCGCCTTGGCGTTGAAGGCACGATTCCAGGCGGTTTCGGCTATGTCTTCGAGATGGATTTCGCCGACAACAACGTGGATATCACCGATGCCATCCTGACCTATAAAGCGTCGGATCTGATCACCTTCACGGCCGGCCAGCACAACAATTTTCAATCGCTCGAGGAATTGACCAGCTCGCGCTTTAGTTCGTTCATCGAGCGCGCCGCGTTCACCGACGCCTTCAACTTCGAGCGGCGGGTGGGGCTGTCCGGCACGCTGACAAGCGGAGATCTGCTGGTCCAGGGCGGCGTGTTCACCGACAACATCAACGACCTCACCGACGACGGCAACAACGCGATCGGCGCCGACGCGCGGGTGGTCTATGCGCCGAGCCTGGGCGAAAACACGCGACTCCACTTCGGAGCCTCGGGGCACTGGCGCAACAACCGGGACCTGCCCGAGGACGGCTTCACCACGCGCTATCGCCAGCGCCCCCTGGTTCATTCGACCGACGTCCGCTTCATCGCCACGCCCACGCTCTCGGTCGAGAACGAAACGCATTACGGCCTCGAAGCGGCCATCATAGCGGGGCCGTTCCATGCGGTCGGCGAAGTCCACTGGCTCGACGCCAACCCGTTGGGCACGGGCTCGGATTACAGCTTTTTCGGCGGATATGCCGAGGTCGGCTATTTCATCACCGGCGAGAGCCGCGGCTATCGCGGCGGCCGCTTCGACCGGACAAGCGTCGAAAAGCCGGTCGGAGAGGGCGGCTTGGGCGCGCTCCAGGTCAATCTTCGCTACGATCATGTCGATCTCACCTCGAACGTAGTGGTGGGCGGCTCGCAGGACGGGTTCCAGGGATCGCTGATCTGGATCCCGACCGATTATGTGCGCTTCATGATCAACTATGCCCGGCTCCAATATGACGACGCCGCGCTGATCGCCGTGGACGGCGATCGCGATTATGCCGTCGACGTGCTGGGAGCCCGCGCGCAGATCGACTTCTGAACTCCACGCCGTCATCCCCACCGCTTCGGGCGACCGCGACTATGGCGTCAACGTCTTCGCGCTGAGGGCCCAGCTCGCGCTGTAGCCCTCCGCGCCAAAGTACACTCAAAGTTCGCGCCAACGACGCGCTGTGGAGCGGCCCTCAGCGCCAAAGGTCACACAAGGGTCACACCAACGACGCGCTCATCGGGCGTCAGACGCGTGCGCGCGGAGCGGCCGAAGTTCATGAAGTTCACCGCCCCACGCATGATTCTGTCAACTTCCGGGCCGAGGCGGGAGGGGCTTAACGGGGCGCGCTGGGGACGGGAGCTCATCTCCGAGCATAGACCAGAAAATCTCCTATTCGTCAAGAACAAAAAAGAAACATGGAGGCGGCCGGGTGGGATGACGAACGCCGGAACGAGGACGGCAGGACGATTGGCCCGGTCGCTCGATCGGTGCTAGGGCCTAACGGATCAATCTGGGAGGCGTTCAATGTTGAAGGTTATCATTGTGATCGGGGCCGTGCTGCTGGCAGGCGGCGCTGCCCATGCCCAGGAAATGGGCGGATGCTGCGGCGAGAACTGCGCTTGCTGCAATCGGCCTTCAGGGCCCGATTCGCCTCCCGCCCCCATGCCGATGCCCCAATAGCTAGAGCCGCAACCCAAACCGCGGCCCGATCGTCGTCATGGCGAGATAGAGCGCCACCGTCAGGACACAGCCGGCCGCCAGCGCCGTCCAAAACGACCACCCCGCGCGCAACAGCCCCGGAATCAAGAGGAACATCGGCAGCGAGGGGAGCACGAACCAGAATGTCGCCTCGGCGTGCGCCGCCATGCGCGTCGGGTCGCCGGTATCGCGCCACAACCATATCATGCCGAGAACCGAGATCAGCGGAAGGGATGCGACCAGCGCGCCCAGCCCGGGACTCCGCTTCGCGATCTCGGCGACCGCGACGATGATGATGGCCGAAAGAACCGCCTTGATGATTAGATAGAGCATCCGTTCCACCCATGAAATGGGGCCGTGACCGGGTAGTGTCTCAGTTCAACTTAGCGACCATAGCCAAAGCGCCAGAACCACGCTGCCTGCGATCCAGATAACGACGATGATCGCCGCCGCATAGCGGCTGACAGGTCGCGAGGATCGCTCATTAGCCGTTTGGCGAAACTCCGCCATCAACGCGCCGGGGATCAGGCGGATGGCCAGAGCGAGTCCGACCGGCACGATCACAAGATCGTCCAGATAGCCGAGCACCGGAATGAAATCGGGGATCAGGTCAATGGGGCTTAATGCATAAGCCGCCACGGCCCCTGCCAGCGCCTTGGCATACCAAGGGACGCGTGGATCGCGCGCGGCGATCCAGAGCGCCACCACATCACGCCTTACGCGCCGCGCCAATGCCGCCGCGTCGCGAAATGCTTTCATCCCCTCACACTAGTGGACGACGATCTCGCCGCTCATCCCGAAGGTGGTGTGAAGCGTGTGCGTGCAGCGCAAACGATAGGTGCCGGAAGCTGGCGTCAGGCGCACGTCGACGGTTTGGTGGCCGGGCACCTCAATGGTCCCTTCCCGGACAGGGCCGGATACGTCGGTCGCGGCGGCGAAGAAGTCGGGCGCCGAGAAATTGTGACCCCCATTTCCGTTGTTGACGAGGTGCAGCACCGTCGGCTGCCCCGCATGTAGCTGGATCGTGTCCGGCGTGAAGTCGAAGCTGGAAAGCTGAACCTCCACCGTTTGGGCGCGACCGCCTTGAGCCGTCGCCGTTGCGGATGCAGAAAGGATCAGTGGCAGCAGGATCAATGCGCGCATGGCGGCCCTCCTTTGTCCCCCGGTGCGCAGATTGATAATCCCGAAACCCGTCTCACGCCAGCCCTTTGGGCTCAAGGCACTACCCGAGACTGGCCGAAATTGGCCAATCGGTCGCAGCAAGGCTATTCGATTCGCAATCGCACAAACGCCATCGCGCCCGCTGGATCGCCCGCGTACAGCGGCTCAAGCGTGCGCGGCACGAAGTTCCGGCCGTAAAGCGCGCCGATCCCCAGCCGGACTTGCTCCGCGACCTCGAAGTCGCGGATCGCGCCGAGCGAAACTTTGCCGACGCGAAAGGTTGGACCGTGATGACCGTCGCTGCTCAGCAGCTCGTTGTTCTCGGTAAGCTCAGCCCGGCCGAACATCGTCCATAAGCCAAGCCCCACGGCGCTCTCCAGCGCGAATGCGTCGAATTGTTCGTGATCGCCCGAGCGGCGCCCCCAGGCGAGCGTTGTCGACCACCAGCCGTCTTCGCCGACCGGCCGCGTGTATATCGCGCTCGCGGACCAGCGCGTCGAATTCTCGTCCGGAGCGAGCTGCTCGGGGCTGATCAGCCGCGCCCAGCTCGCTTGCAGAGAGAGGTGGGGCGTCGGATTCCAGGCGACGCGCACGGCCGTGGAATCGAGCGGTCCCGTTTCGATGTCGTAGCGATGCTCATCGGGCTCGCGCCCGTTGAAGCGCGAGGCCTCGAGCTTGAAGTCACCCGCGATTACCCCGGCCGTGACCACGCCGAACGTGATGTGCGTCGAGTCGAGCCAATGGTGTGTGATCGGTGCTTCGGGGCTGTCGAGGATCGACATGCGGTGCATGAAGGCGGGCGGGCCGAAGGCGGGCTCGCCGGGCAGACCCGCATAGACGAATGCGCTCGCATCGCCGCCCAGCCGCAGGCTGTAGCTGGCGGACAGTTCCATGAAGAGATCGTGAGGATGTTGGCGATCGACGAGCGGGCTCACGCCGTCGGCGGTCTCCCCCGAAGCGAGGTGCAGCGGATAGCCGCGCTTGCCCATCAGCGGATCGGGGCTCAGCATCGCCCGAAATTGCAGCGTTCCGTTGCCCAACTCCCGCCGCGCCATTCCCATCGCCATGCCCGCGACGAAACCCATCTCGTCGCCGCGCGGCCCCTGCTGCCAATCGTAGACCGCGCTGAGCGCGAGATGGCCCATGAGCATCCACTCGCCCGCCGAGGCATGGAGCCCTCCGTGGCGCGAGGCGTCGGGCTGCCACGCGGTGCCCGAGGCTTCGCGGCTCAATGGATAGGCGCCGAGCGCGCCCGTCATGTCGTGCTCGGGCGGCGTGTCTTCGCCCTCCGGCATGGCGTGTGCGCCGTGATCGACCGTCGGTTCGGCGGGCGTCTGATGTTGGGAGTGATCGGTCTCGGCTTCCGGCGTGGAATCGGCGTCGTGCTCCATGTCCGTTCCAGCAGCCGGTTCGGCGGGCATCTGGTGCGCCGAATGATCGGTCGGAGGGACTGGCGGCGCGTGACCGTCATGTTGCGCGATCGCCGGGCTGGATGCGAGAGCAAGCGCGCAAGTCAGGAACATGGCAGGCCTCATTTCGCGCTCCGTTCCAGCAGTTCGATGAGCTCGCCCGCTTTTTGCCGCTGCTCGGCGGCGTCGCCCCCGGTTATCGCGGCTTCAATGCAATGGCCGAGATGATCCTTGAGCATCTCGGTCTCGACACGCGACAGCGCGGCGCGAACCGCCTGCAGCTGGGTCAACACGTCGATGCAATAGCGCTCCTCGTCTACCATCCGGCCGATCCCGCGCACTTGTCCCTCGATCCGGCTCAGGCGGTTGCGTAGCTTGGTCTTGTTCTCTCGCTTCATCTTTCGACTCCCGCGAGGATTGCAATATGCCCCATGGGGGTATATGTCAAGATACCCGCCCAGGGTATAGGAGAAAAATTCGATGCACGATCTCGCCTCGGAGGACGCGCCAACGAATTGTGCAGACACCGACACGCACGTCCATCACGGCGGTGGGTCAGCCCATCCGTTGATCGTCTCGGCCCAGGCGACGCTCCACTGCCTTACCGGCTGCGTAATCGGCGAGACGGTGGGGCTGGCGATTGGGGTCAGCCTCGGCCTGGGGATTTGGCCGACGATCGCGCTTGCGACCTTGCTCGCCTACGCCACGGGCATGACGCTCGGCCTCATTCCGGTCATGCGAAGCCGTGGCATTGGCTTCATCGACGCCCTGCGCATCATCTGGATCGGCGAGGTGCTCTCGATCGGGGTGATGGAGATCGTAATGAACTTCGTGGATTATCAGATGGGCGGCATGAGCGCAGGTTCGGTTTTCTCCTGGATGTTCGTTCGCGGATTGCTTTTCGCGATCCCAGCCGGCTTCCTTGCCGCTTGGCCGGTCAACTACTGGCTGATCAAGCGCGATCTCAAGGCATGCCATTGAGCCGGCGAGTTCGCGCCACAACCAGATGATGCCGAACACCGCCGCGCCCCGCCCCGCTTCTCGCGCGGCGGGAAAGCGGCTAGAAACGGCGCATGACCCCCGAGGAGCTTCGCCGCAAACCCTTCTTCGAGGACAAGAACCGCGCCTTCTGGACGCTCCAGTCGGCGGGGTGGTCGGGCTATTTCATCCTGCGCGCGCTCGGCGGCATCGCCAACAACATGGGGCCGCTCTACATCCTGCCGACCGCGGTCGCGACCGCGACGGGCTATTGCCTGACCTTGCTGATGGCGGTCGCCTACCGCAATTTGATCACCCGCCGGCCGCAGGTTACCTGGGGCGGATCGGTGGCGATCGTCGCGGTCGCCTCGGGGATCTTCTCGATCATCGAGGTGTGGGCGTTCGCCGCGCTGTTCCGCGGCGGCGAGATGCCCGCGGGGCTCCAGTTCCTCGGCGCGATCCTGCTCGATGTGACCCTGCTGCTCGCCTGGTCGGGGCTCTATTACGGGATCAACTTCTACCTGTTGATCGAGGAGCAGAACGACCAGCTGCTGCGGCTCGAGACGCAATCGTCGAACGCGCAGCTCGCGATGCTGCGCTACCAGCTCAACCCGCATTTCCTGTTCAACACGCTCAATTCGATCTCGACGCTCGTGCTGCTGAAGCAAACCGAGCGCGCCAATGCGATGCTCTCGCGGCTCTCCTCGTTCCTGCGCTACACGCTCGCCAACGAGCCGACCGCGCGCGTGCCGCTGTCGCAGGAGGTCGAAACCCTGAAGCTCTATCTCGAGATCGAGCGGATGCGCTTCGAGGACCGCCTCCGCCCCAGCTTCGACATCGATCCGCGCGTCGCGCGCGCGCGGCTGCCCTCGCTGCTGCTCCAGCCGCTGGTCGAGAATGCGATCAAATATGCGGTGACCCCGCAGGAGGAAGGCGCCGAGATTACCGTCGCCGCGCATCAGACTGCCGGAAATCGCGTTCGGATCACCGTGTCGGACACCGGCCCCGGCTTGAACGCGGGAACGCCGCCGCGCATTGCCTCGACCGGGGTAGGGCTCGCCAACATCCAGGACCGGCTCGCCCAGGCATTCGGGGAGGATCATCGTTTCGAGACCGGATCGAACGAAGCGGGGGGCTTCTGCGTTGAGATCGAGATTCCCTTTGAACTCGAACAGGCCAAGGAGGCCGCATGACCATCCGCACCATCCTCGTCGACGACGAGCCGCTCGCGATCCAGGGGCTCCAGCTTCGCCTCGAGCCGCATGACGACGTCGAGATCGTCGACACCTGCTCAAACGGGCGCGAGGCGATCCGCTCGATCAAGACGCACAAGCCCGACCTTGTCTTTCTCGACATCCAGATGCCCGGCTTCGATGGCTTCTCGGTCGTCCAGGGGCTGATGGAGATCGAGCCGCCGCTGTTCGTCTTCGTCACCGCCTATGGGGATCACGCGATCCGCGCGTTCGAGGCGCAGGCGATGGACTATCTGATGAAGCCCGTCGAGGACGACCGGCTCGCCGACACCATGGCGCGCGTCCGCGAGCGGCTCGCCGAAAAGGGCAGCAGCGAGGAGATCGCGAGGCTCAAGGAGGTGCTCTCCGAGGTCGCGCCCGAGGCCGCCGAGCACATGGCCGCCGAGCACGACCAGCACGCCGCGAGCCGCTACGAGCGGCTGATCAACATCAAGGACCGCGGCCAGATCTTCCGCGTCGACGTCGACTCGATCGAGCGGATCGACGCGGCGGGCGATTACATGTGCATCTACACCGGCGACAACACGCTGATCCTGCGCGAGACGATGAAGGACCTCGAGAAACGCCTCGACCCGCGCCGCTTCCAGCGTGTCCATCGCTCGACCATCGTCAACCTCGATCTCGTCAAGCAGGTCAAGCCGCACACCAACGGCGAATGCTTCCTCGTGCTCGATTCGGGAGCGCAGGTGAAGGTGAGCCGGAGCTACAGGGACGTGGTGGCGCGGTTCGTTCACTAGGCGTTGTTGACCGCAAGAATCGGGGCGACCGCGCGGGCGGGGCCAGGTAAGCTTGCCTCGAAGGGAGACCCCCATGACCGACCAACAAGCCTGCGCCCGCGCCTTCCACGCGCTCCACGTGCCCGGCGATCCCGTCACCCTGTTCAACATCTGGGATGCGGGGAGCGCGCGGGCGGTCGAGGCGGCGGGGGCCAAGGCGCTCGCGACGGGGAGCGCGTCGG
>JACMKH010000174.1 GCA_014380205.1 Sphingomonadaceae bacterium | reverse complement strand
TCCGCCGAGCACGGCATCGGTCGATTGAAGCGCACCGAGCTCGCGCGGCTCGCGAGCCCCGCGCACCTCGCCGCGCTCACCGCTATCAAGCGCGCGCTCGATCCCAAGGGGATCATGAACCCCGGCGTGCTGCTCCCCTAGCTTGCGCTCGCGCGCGCCAGGTCATAAAGCGCCGCCCATGTCGCCGCCCGCGGGGCGGCCCAACCCCAAGCTTCTCAGGAGATTTTCGATGGCCTCTGCCGCACCGGCGCCGCTTCCGCTTTTGTACAAGGACCTGCGCCCGCTCTCGAGCGCCGAGCATGGCGAATGGGCGCTTCGGCGCAACCAGAACGCGAGCTTCCTTTCGGGCGTCCACGCGGTGCCGCTTACGGTCGACGAGTTCGTCCTCGCCCAGCGCTTCATGCCGATCGTGTTCTCGGCGGGCGAGAATCCGGTGCCGCTGGCGCTGATGGGGCTCAACGACGGTGTGAACGTGTTTTTCGACGATGAAGGCAAGCTGATCGATCAGCGCGCCTATGTCCCCGCCTATATCCGGCGCTACCCGTTCATGCTCGCGAAGCTCGGGCCCGACGCCGACGAGCTTTCGCTGTGCTTCGATCCGACCTCGAACGTGATCGGCGCGTACGACGACGGCGAGAAGCTGTTCGCCGAGGGCAAGCCCTCGGAGACCACCGACGGCATCCTCAAATTCTGCGAGCATTTCGAGACCTCGGGCCGCCAGACCGCGCAGTTCATGAACGAGCTCAAGGAGCAGGATCTGCTCATCCAGGGCGAGGTCTCGATCCAGCCCGAAAGCGCCGAAAAGCCCTTCGTCTACCGCGGATTCCAGATGATGAGCGAGGCCAAGCTCAAGGAGCTGCGAGGCGACGTCGCGCGCAAATGGATCGGCAACGGGCTGCTCGCGTTGGTCTATGCGCACCTCATGTCGCTGTCGATGATCCGCGAGATTTTCTCGGCACAGATCCTGCAGGGCAAGATGCCGACGCCGCAGGGCGTACAGCCGGCGCCGTCCGACGCGATCAACTGAGCGCCGCGACGGCTCTTGAATCGCGGCGCGCGTCCCCTTAAGTCGGGGCTGCGCTGGCATGCGCCCCTTTCACGCCCGCGCGGGACGCACCTGACGGTGTGTTTCCTCCCTGAACCTCGGCCGCCTCGCGCCCAGCGCGAGGCGGTTTTTTATTCGGCGGCGAGCGCCTCGGGTCCGGCGAGCGCCGCCTCGGCGAGCGCGTCCGCGAGCGCGCCGAGCAGTTCGGCCGCCAGATTCTCCCGTCGCACGCTTCCGGCCACAGCTTTGGCCAGTTCTCCGCCGCCGCAGCCGCGGAGGCGATCTCGTTCGCCGATGCGTTGACGCTTGTGCGCGAGCGAGGACGCATCATGACCAAGTGGTCGAAGCGGAGGCCGGGCGGCATGGCCAGCGTCATAGGCCCAAGCGATGAAGACGTGCGGGGTGTGCTCGAGCAGATCTCGCCTGAAGGCGATGTCGGCGTGGCGGCCGTGAACGCGCCGGGCCAGACCGTGATCTCGGGGACGCTTGCCGCCCTCGGCCGTGCCATCGAGGCGATGAAGGAGCGCGGACGCGTCGTCACGCTGCCGATCTCTGTGCCGGGACACTTCCCGAAGATGACGGAGGCGCGCGAAGAACTCCGCGCTTCCATCGACGCGACGGACTTCCACGATCCGAAGTTTCCGATCGTCTCCAGCCTCACAGGCCGCGTGCTGACGACGGCCGAGGAAGTGCGGCAGGAACTGTCCGACCAGATGACGGGTGCGATCAACTGGATGCG